>CALKYB010000345.1 GCA_938003565.1 uncultured bacterium | reverse complement strand
ATCTCCTGGGAAGTTCCTGCTGCAAGTATGGAGCCTGGAACTTACCGAAACATCAATGGCACAACTGCCCTTGCGTATGGTTTAATATCAGCGAGTCAAAAAAGTGGACTGCCGCTGTTCTTTGGAGCCTATCCAATTACTCCTGCTAGTGACCTTTTGCATGAACTAGCAAGACATAAAGGCTTGAATATCACTACATTTCAAGCTGAAGATGAAATTGCAGCTATTGGGGCTGCTATTGGAGCATCCTATGCCGGCAACCTTGCCGTAACTTCGTCAAGTGGCCCGGGTGTAGCCTTAAAAATTGAAGCCCTAGATTTAGCATTGATTGCTGAACTTCCCTTGGTTGTAATTGATGTCCAACGAGGAGGCCCTTCCACAGGACTCCCTACGAAGACAGAACAGTCAGATCTTTTTTTGGCGATGCATGGTCGTCCTGGAGATGCACCACTTTGTGTCTTAGCTGCCTCTAGTCCTGATTCCGCATTTGAAATGGCCTATGAAGCTGCAAGAATTGCAACTAAATATACCTGCCCAGTAATTCTGCTCTCTGATGGTTATATTGCGAACTCTTCACAACCTTGGAAAATTCCTAACCCTGGGGAGCTAACCCCAATCAATGTTTCCAAGCCTACCGAGAACAACAATCCTGGAGGAGAGTTCCTTCCTTACAAGAGGGATGAAAAAACTCTGGCTAGACCCTGGGCGGTTCCCGGCACACCTGGCTTGACTCACAGAATCGGTGGCTTAGAAAAAGAAAACGAGACTGGCAACGTTAGTTACGATGCAGACAATCACCATTTAATGACGACTTTACGAGCAGAGAAAATTGCAAGAATTGCTCAAGACATACCACCACTTGAAGTCTTAGGAGCGAAAGACGCTAAATTATTAGTTGTCGGCTGGGGTGGCACAGAAGGCACGCTAAGAAAAGCAGTTGAGACTTGTAACGAAGAGGGTCTGAAAGTCGCTAGGATTCATCTTCACCACCTCTCACCTTTCTCACCGAATCTAGGAGAAGTCTTAACTAGCTATGATCGTATCTTACTTCCAGAAATAAACACAGGTCAGATGCGTCAAATTTTGCAAGGTGAGTTTTTAGTCGAAATAGATGGACTGAACTTAGTTAAAGGCGAGCCTCTGAAGGTTTCAGAGGTAGTTGCCGAAATAAAACAGATTCTAGACTCTCCTCAAGCGAGCAAGCTTCATTAAGGCAGGAGAATCCACTTCAATTAGTATACAAATGGCTCAAGAGAATACAGAAAAACTAACAAAGAAAGACTTCGAGACCCCTCTAGATGTTCGCTGGTGTCCGGGTTGCGGTGACTATTCTATCCTCGCCACCGTGCAAAAGTTTTTACCAACCCTAGATATTCCTATCGAAAATTATGTGTTCGTCTCCGGAATTGGTTGCTCCAGTAGGTTCCCTTACTACATGAACACCTATGGCTTCCATACTATCCATGGTCGAGCCCCAACTATTGCTACTGGGGTTAAACTAGCAAACCCAGACCTCTCGGTTTGGATTATCACCGGAGACGGAGACGCTTTAAGTATTGGTGGCAACCACTTGATACACCTACTGAGGCGAAACGTGGATCTAAATGTCTTGTTGTTTAACAACAGAATATACGGCTTAACGAAAGGGCAATACTCCCCTACTTCCGAGCCTGGCAAGGTTACTAAGTCTAGTCCCATGGGCTCAAGTGATCACCCCCTCAACCCTTTAGCTGTTGCACTAGGGGCTGAAGCCACATTTGTAGCCCGTGCACTTGATGTCGACGCCAAGCTAAGTACTAAAGTTCTAGAAGAAGCCCAGAATCACCGAGGCTCCTCATTTGTTGAAATTTATCAAAACTGCAACATATTTAATGATGGAGCATTTAAATACATGTCGGAGCGAGCTGTTCGGGCAGAACAACAGGTCAACCTAGTTCACGGTGAGCCGCTAATTTATGGAGCTGAGAAAAACAAAGCGATTGCTCTTGATGGTCTAAAACCAAAAATCATCGAAGTTAGTGACAAAGAGGACGCCATCAAGAAAGGGGCCATCGTCTATGACAATTCGGACATCAATTTGGCCTCGATCATTTCCCGACTAAACCAACCTGAGTTTCCTACACCTATGGGAGTGCTTTACAAAAAGCCTAGGGCTACTTTTGATCAATTGGTGGTTGATCAAGTTAAACAAGCTAAAGAAAAGCTCCCGAAAGATAAAAGCGTCGATGACGTTCTAGCCGACCTTTATGCCTCTGGTGAGACTTGGCAAGTTGCGTAACGGCCGGATAAAAAAGTAGCGAAAGTTAAAAATACCTATTTAGTTAACCAAGGTGGGTTAGGTCGACCCTCCGGTCTTCATATTCATACAGATTCGCGGCCACTACAGCCTGATGATTTGAAAACACCTCCCATTCGTCCCCGGAATATCGCAGATGCCGAACAAGGATCGACTCTGACAAACCTTTCACCCTCAGTTTTAACACCACTGCGAGAACCTGAATTCCTGGATTTAACTTACTCGAAGCCAAAAATTCGGCAAATGTTTTTCCACTAAAAACACTCGGATTCTCCATAGCTTCACCCGAAACACGGGTATGGCCTTGGGAGTTATGTTCGAACTCAAAATGATATAGGTAATCCCTAGGATCTCCCTGGACTTTTTTCCCTTTCTCATAACACTTCAAACTAAACGGCAGTAAGTACCTCACCCCTTCTTCATCAAGAACAGCCGTCCTCACATCAAACAATTTTTCCAATGCAAGCGCCGCTTGAGAGTTTGGCCACTCTCCAATATTGCTTACATCATAGCCTAGCACTTCCAAATTTCTTTGATTCTCCATCGGTGTTTCCTTGCTTGGTTATTCAGGACAAGATTAATCTAAAACAGATAAACCTTAGCCTAAACAACCTAAAACCTCTTCCCTTCAGCTACTTTGACTAGTTTGATACTAGTCAAAGCATCTAAGAAAATTGCAATCCAAAATATGGAAATTTCAAGGAACGAAAAGGCCCATTGTAGTTTGAAACTACTAAAAACAACAACCCTCATAACCGATCAAGCTCCGCCTCTTTCTAACTACAAAAGTTAAGTCAGCAATAATATGGAAAGAAAGTGTTTCAACTGGCCAGAATGGAATAGATTAAAAAATGTGTGATAAATACGAATACTTATCCAAATTTTTGCCTAAAGAATCAATCTGCAATATATTTCCTAAGTTTTTGCAGGCCAGTAAATTTCTCTCCCACCAATCATCCGAGTAGTCTCACTTAGAGTATCTTCAACTAAACTAGCGCTTAGTTGAAGATGCAAACGAATTTGTAAAAGGTTATCTAAAACACAATCCAAACCCTCTAGTTTTAGTTGGTTGGACTTCTGAGCTGCTGGCTCAGTAGTCTTATCAACTTTAAAACTACCCGCCCTTTGGCAAGGAAGTATCAATGACACTAACTTTTGAGTGGCTTTGGAATTTTAATGCGATTGTTACGCCAATTCTAAATATCTTAATGTTTGCGTTAGCATGGCCCACGATTGAGGGCATGTTACTCAGCCTAGGGTGGATAAAAGGCCATGGCCAAGTTCAAGTAGCCATTTATCTCTACCGCGAAGGAGAGTTGGAAATTCTCACCGGTGGTTCTATCGAAAATTTCGTCTTCCAGAGAATTAGACGATGGAGCCTTAATCGCCAGGTCAAAAAGGCTGCGCAAGGTCCTTTCAATTTTGATGTTATCTCCCTAAACTTCTCTATCGGGCAGGGTGTTCGAAAAACACTTCAATCGACTACGCAGAGAAAACTTAACGAGAACTACGGTCTTGGCCAGGAACCGTATAAAATCCATTGGGAAGTATTAGAAGTAGACGGAGTTAATATTTTAGCGGGAGTATTATTTCATGGTGGTTACTCCGAGAAGATTCTATCGACTACTGACAAGGCAGATATCACAAATCTTTCATTAGCAGAGAGAGCAGTACTTTTTGCCAATCAATCAATGAAAGATTTTGAACCTAGTGAACTCAAATGTTCAAAGTTTACTATCTAAATAGGTCCTTTAATTGGAGTAGAGAGTTCTATTGTGCGCTCATCAAATCCCAAAAAATAGGTTTATACCCCACCCACTATAAACTTCGGCATTTATAATTAGCCTTCCTCCCCAGGGTATATGTGTTGTCTACCTCGCTCACGCTCGGCTATACTGAAACCTGAGTCTGAGAGGTCAATATTTAACCGAAATTTATAGTGGTTTCAGTATATTCGTTTGCTCTTCCTTTTATCTCTCCAAATTAAACAATGCCTACTAGCCCTTTAATGAATAATTTTCAGCGCAATGCACTAAGGTAAGAGCTGGAAACTACCAGTAAAACCAGAGTGATTTAGCTCATTTCAAGCCAAATCTGTATTAATTCACTGCAATACGAGAAACAATTCTCAAGCTTACTAATAAACAAACCGATAGTATTTTCTGACACTTAAAGATTAAAAAAACTACTTTCGGGCTTGATAAGGATGAGACAAAACAATAAGGAAGTTAGAGATGAAGCTGGGTTCACACTAATTGAACTTTTAGTCGTGGTTGCAATTGTTGGACTGCTAGCTGCGATTGGAATCTCTTCCTTTCAGGAGTATAAAACAAGAGCCTATAAGGCAGGATCTGAAACTCTAATTCACAATGGCATTATAGACGTGCAAGCATAC
>CALKYB010000344.1 GCA_938003565.1 uncultured bacterium | reverse complement strand
AATCTAGTCTCGTGGACAACTGGTGTAGGTTGCTGGGTTCATTTCTCCTATCAATACTTATTAATCATGTTTACTAGCTAATCTACTAAACATATTTGCCATTATTCTAATAATCTTTACTTGCTGTGGAAAACTTACGGGAGAACAAAGAATGACAAAAATAATGAGGGAAGAATCTGGACGCAGTAATTTCAAACTTCCTACGGTCCTTTTACTTCTAGGAGGAGTATTAGCCTTGGGATTCTTAATCGAATCCATGGAACAAAAAAATCAAAAGTCCTACGAATATGATCGTAACTTAAATCCGATCGATTCCAGAATCGACTCGGCCAAGACCCCTACTGTCGATGACGGGAAAAATGAACCGATGAAAAGCGTCATTCCTGAAAGTGTCAACATCCAAGCACAACCGCAATCAGAATCAACCCTTTCTCTACCAGAAGAGTCAGTAGTGAAAGAAACTATTGCAGATACAACTATGCCATCACCAACTGGCGGAGCTCCTTTAGGTGTAGGCAATCCCCAGTTACCAGAAGATCTTCAAGAGCAGCTAAACTCTCCTCCACCTGACTTACCCGAAGACCTAAGGGAGCAGTTAAACTCCCCTTCTGAAGACCTGCCGGAAGATATTCAACGAGCTGCAAGAACTGCTCCGACCGAAGTTTCCATTGAAGAGGTTAATGACCCTAATTTTGTTCCAGGTCAATAACAAGACTGTCGAGATGTTTTGAACCACGAAGCGAGATAGCCAAGCCCCTCTCTTCCACCCAAAGTCATCGAGTGACTGGACTATCTCGCTTTTGGCCTTCTTGAATCTGTCTTTCAAATCAGATAGCTGATTGAAAAATGGAAATAGGAACAAAAAAAGGCCCTAAAAGGGCCTTTTTCTGTTTTTAAATTTAGTAAATCTCTAAAAGACTACCAATCCTCATGCACGAATTTGCCAAAAAAGAATCCAGCAATAGAGCCAACGATTGGTCCAACTAGGTAGGCAACTTGAAAATTAAAGTTACTAATCCCAATTGAAACTGCAGGGTTTAATACACCTGAAGCTGAATGAGCAGCTACGACGATTCCAAGAAGTAATGAACCACCAACGACAACTCCACTCATTGACTCTGGAATCTTCTCGTGAACAGCGGCAGATATTCCAAAAGTAAAAAAGAACATTCCCATAGCTTCAGCCAACAACTTCAACGGGCTAATACCATCGCCGAGAGCAAGAGATACAAATTTAACCGAACCTGTTTCAGGGTCTACTGGGCCGAGAGTACCAAAAAGAGTCGCTGCAATTGCCGCACCAATTACTTGGGCAAAAATATAGGCAATACCATCGGTAGCACCAATTTTTCTAATCGTCATTAGGCCGATTGTCACAGCAGGGTTTATATGGCAACCAGAAATTCCGCCTATCGTATAAACAAACATCATCAAACAAAGAGCTGCAATCAAAGGCGTAGCTACCGGCCAATCAGCGCCAGTTGAACTAAGAACTGCAAAAGTTAGGCAAAATGTCCCAACAAGCTCAGCAATTAAAGCTTTCATATTCATATTACAAGATTCCTTAAAAAATAGTTACTCTCCACCCCTCTACACTTAGCATCCAACTGGGGAACTTTGGCAAACCAATGCAAGAAAAACAAGGATCCTTGAATTTCCCCTAAATCTAGAGACACTTAGCTAAATCCCCCATACCAGCAAATTCGTAAGATTGTTTCTCTCTAAGTTCTAAAACCACCAAACATAATTTGATAAATTAGGTCATTAACTAGAGTAATTAAGAACTATAAAAATGCAAGTCACCCTATCGAGACTGGGAAAACTTCTTGGACCCACTTCTGAATCCTACCCAGCTCGACCTTGAATGCTAGCTTCTATCGGTGTGATAAGCTGAGGCTTGGCTATTAGCCAAAACCAATAGCTCGGCAACATTCACATGAGCCGGACAGGTGGCACAATATAAAACGGCATCAGCTATATCAACTGCACACAAAGGCACAAGCCCCTCGTAAACCCCTTTGGCCTTCTCCTTATCACCTTTATAACGAACCAGGCTGAATTCCGTTTCCACCGCACCTGGCTCCACGTTACTAACTCGTATGTTTGTACCCAGAAGATCCATTTTTAAAGAGCGGCTTATTGCTCGAACCGCATGCTTCGTACCACAATAAACACTACCCCCCGGGTAAGGCTCCCGACCGGCAATTGAGCCAATGTTAATAACATGTCCTCGCCCATTCTCCACCATCAGGGGAATGACAGTCCTAGAAACATAAAGGAGACCTTTGAGATTAGTGTCAATCATTCGCTCCCAGTCATCAATTGTAGCTTCAAACAGCTTATCGGCTCCAACTGCGAGCCCAGCATTGTTCAAAAGAACCTCGATAGGAGAAAATTCCGAAGGGATACTACTTATGAAATCATCAACCTTCCTAGGGTCTCTGACATCTAGCTCACCAATAAAAATCTTTAATTTATTGGAATACTGACTATCGAGGTTTCGGCTTAAATCCGCCAACTTGTCTCCACGCCTAGCAGATAAAACTAAGTTAGCTCCCTCCTCAGCAAAGGCATAGGCACAAGCCTCTCCGATGCCCGAGCTAGCTCCGGTTATAAAAACAGTTTTTCCAGATAGCGAATATCGAGATCTGACCATCAGTCTACGCTACGTGACGGTGGGCAAGGAGCCCCTTCCATATTCGAAAGTACCATTTTAGATAATGAGGCAACCAAGCAAAAAGTTTAAAATTGCTTTCCCCATCTGTACGATCTTTCCAAATTGTAGGGATTTCTACAATTTTCTTTCTCTGCTCGTAAGCCTTGCAACATAACTCTATTGCTACTTCAAAGCCCCCAACAGATTCAATCTCTTGCGCCGCCAACCAATCTCCATCATAGAGCTTAAAGTTGTTAGTTGGATCACAAGTTGGAAAACCAAAAAGAGCAAGAGACCAACCCGCAAAACGAGACATTGAACTCTTAATCAAACCACCCCCAATCTGCTCTCCACCTTCCATGTATCGAGAAGGAGATACAATAGCGGCGCCGCGCTCCCAGTATTTGATCATTTCAGGAATAATTGAGAGTTTGTCAGAATTATCACCCATCAAAACAAGCACCGGACCAGAGCGAGAATTCTCAAATCCATGGCGCAAAGCATTGACCACACCGCGACCAATAGTATTTTTTTCTGCAAAAAGTCGTGAATCCACCTCTTGCAACTCAGAAATCACAGGCAGCGTAGTGTCTTCATCGATATCGTATACAAACTTTAAGGAGTGAAACTCAATATTTTCCGAAAGAAGGGAATCATGCAAGGTGCGAACATTATCCCCTTCATTATAGACGGGAACAACTAACTGAATCTTAGGTGAGTTATCAAGTTTCTGGACTACCTGCATTGTAAAATCTAGCTAAATATTACCTAACTCGACTTGCTCGCTAACCCACGGAACAACCACTTTTAAGATCTGCTCCAAGGACGTCTTCGCCTCATAACCTAACATTTCTTTGGCTTTGGCAACATCAGGTACTCTTTTTTGTACATCATAAATGAATGGGTCGTCTGAAGCATATCGAAAATCTTCTTCCGGCCTAATTTCCTTCCAAATGGCTTCAGCCAACTCTAGTACCGTAGTAGAAGTTTCAGTCGAAATGTTAAAGTCTTCATTCAAGGCTTTAGGATGCTCAATACAACAACGAATACCTTCAGCAAGATCTGCCCCATAAGTATAATGCCTAACTTGCTTACCATCCCCTAATATTCTTAGAGGGTCTTGGCCCTTCACCAGCTTTTGTATTAAATCTGGAACAACATGGCTCATTGCCAATTTGATATCTCCGGAACTAACTTCATGTTCGCCAACCGCCCGTTGCTCACCAATCCCAACACAGTTAAATGGTCTGACAATAGTATAAGGCAATCCATATTGTTCATGAGCCCCCTTTGCAAAAAACTCACAGGACAATTTCTGGAATCCATAAGTACTCAACGGTGGAGGTGAAGTGAGAGCTGCAGTTTCAGGGGTAGGATATATATCAGAAGATTCAAACACCATGCTAGAGCTAAGAACTGTAATTTTCTGAAGTTTATGATTCTTAAAAGCATCAATTGCCGCATCAAAAGTCGATGCAATAATTCTCTCATTCTCAGCAAGTAGGTCATAGGCGTATTCATGGAAATAAGTAATTCCGCCAATCATCGCCGCCCCAGCCAATATGTGATCGCAATCTGCTGCAATCTCCTTTAACATGCCAGTGTTCTTCACGTCGCCACGATGAAATTCATAATTCGGATGAGAGTCATAAGATTTGGTCAACTCTCCATACTTAGAGAAGTTGTCAATACCCACCACCTGCCAATCATTTGCCAAAAGTTCTTCGACAACATAACCAGCAATAAATCCCGCAGAACCAGTAACTAGAATTTTCTTAGACATAGAAACACAATCTCAACATTAGGTTTAAAATAGATTCAAAATGAATAAAACTTAAATTTTAATAAACTCGTACAATCACTGAGCACTCAAAACTCTTTAGATATTGGCTACTTTTTTAACTTCCTCCAACGAATCGATAGCCGCATCTGAATCAAAAACTTCAAGTTTTGAGTGAGCAAAAAATCCCCAAACATCAACAATATCCTGCTCAAATTCAAGACCCTTATAGTCAGCATGGGGGGTGCAAAGAACCAACAAGTCACTTTCCCGCTTTAGCTCATCGATAGAATAGTTTCTATCTTCTCCGGGCCGCGCAACATAGGGGTCACTACATAAAACATTAGCGCCCTCGAATTCTAAGCCTTTGATAACTTTAAAACTCAAAGACTCCCGAATGTCATCGTTATTCGCTTTAAATGCAAGACCTAGAAGACCCACATTCTTACCCCAAAGACTTCCCCCGGCTTTCTCTTTGGCTTTCCCAACCACAAATGAGGCCAAGCCCTCATTAACCAACATCGCACTATGCCCCATAAAAAACTGGTGGTTGAAAAAACTCGCCAACTGCATCGTGTCTTTGAACAAACAAGGACCGGCAGCAAATCCTGGCCGTTTATAACCAGCAGCTCGGGGATAGTCATGCCGAATAGCTTGAAAAATTTTGTAGAAATCAACACCCTGGCTTTCGGCAATCATGTAAAATTGATTAGCGATAGCAAACTCTAAATACCTCCAGGAATTAGCCATTAACTTACTAAGCTCAGCTTCCAAAGGCTCAAGTTTAATAATTGAAGGAGCCAAAGAGGAGAAAATCTCAAATGCTCCCTGAAAACTACTTTCATCAAAAGCCGATACAATCTGAGGCAATGAATCAATCTCGTCCAAAGCATAGCCCTCAGCAACCCGTTCAGGACAGAAAGCCAAGCCTAAACTTTCCATGCCAGACTTCGCGATGCGCTCACTTAAGTGCTGCATCGTGCCAGGAAACAGAGTTGAGCGCATAATAATTAAGGCATCGGGTTTCAGGAAATCTTTGTATTGGTCAAAAGTTTTTACTACGTCTGAGAGTTTCGGATTCAAATGCTCATCAACAGGCGTTCCTATCACAAAAACCACAACATCAGCAGAACTCAAACACTTGGGATCATCGGTCGCCAACAAGGACTTAGCAAGAGCCTCAGAGAGTTGCTCGTCTCCGCCTCTTTCCATGAAAGGAAAACTGCCCGAGTTAACTTTCTCTATAGACTCCCGGTTTATATCTAGAAGAAAAGTCTTAGCACCAGCCAGGGCAAACTTAACACCTAAAGGCAATCCAACATGACCACAGCCGCCGACGATGGCTATGGTCTTATTATCTATACTCGCTTTACTCATTTAGTTTTCATCCGAAACTAGAATCTAAACATTTGATAACTTTCTTGCCGAAACAAAAGTCTGCCCGCCAAAAATTTTCCAAAGAAAAGGAAATTTTAAGTAAGTGCTCACTAACTTTTTTGTGTCAAACTTTTGCGCTATCGTGCCCACACTCGATCGAGCAGTATAAGGTAAAAACCTAGGTATCATTTCTTCAATCTCAAACCCAGTAATCTCAAGAGCTTCTATCAAGCTATGCTCATTGAGCGCAATATGATGGTCAATATAGTCCCAATACTTAGCCCCAACATAATTAATATTAGGCTGGAGAATCATGACCTGTCCGCCATCCTCCAAAACTTGGTTACAATTGCCGAGCACTTCCAGTAAAATCTTTTTACTAGGAAGGTGCTCTAAAAAGTTACTCATAAACACTAGGTCTACCTGGGCTTCTAGCTTCTTAGCCATTTCCCCCGCGGCAATTTGGTAAACCTCAACCCCTGACTCTGAAAGCCGATTAACATGCTCACTCAAGTCTACGGCGATTCTTCTTTTTGCCTTAATATTGGTAATAAACTTTCCATCACCCGCACCGAGATCCACTATGGTCTTGGAGGAAGATATTCGCGGCGCAAAAAATTCCTGGCAAAGAACTTCCCAGGTAAGTTGACGGGTGCGATCCTGCTCATCAGAAAACCTACTTAGATATATCGAATTCTCGAGCCCAACTCCTTCTGCATTGCTGGGCGTAGGGTCAAAATCCAAGTCTGAATCAATTTTTCTCGTATTACTCATTGTAGAATCAAAATTATTTCCTACCTGTATTTTCTACTAGCACACCTGAGCCATGGATTAAGCAACCCTCTAGGCACTGGCAAAGTCAAAACTAGAATGCCTAATGGAAGCGATTCTCAAAAATCCCCAAACGACTACTAATCCGTCTTCCTAGCGCAGAACCAAATCGGTCCCACTCCCCTTGTTTGAGCATTCTAAAGGCTCTTTTAATTAAAATTTTCGATCTCGCTATTGACGAAAATTCGTCCACAAGAAAATAGAAATGAACTCCTGGTGAACCACAATCCTCCGAACTTCGGGCCACTAAAGGGTATCTCTGATCCAAGCTGCTGGCAACCTTAAAGCTCCCATTGGCACTCGGATTCTCTAATTTAAATTCTAGAACATCACCACCTCGGGGAGTGGTAAATCTGCCAAACCTCAACCAATGTATCTCACCCTGCTCACTTAAGGCGGGGGCCCTCTCAAGGCTTCCACTATTGACTAATCGACCAGAGTGCCTATCAACCAAACGCCAACTTAGCGGATGAGCAGTTTGAATCCTTATTCCAACTGAATGAACACCGTCTTCAGGTAAAACAAATACTTGAGACAGTTGTCCACCGCTAGACACAAGCCATCCATGATCTTTTTCAAAGACATCATTTGCCGCTGAAAACCTGGACTGAACCGGGCACCTTTGCCCAGGAGCCCTGGATCTACTAAAGATTAATCCATAGCTAGGCTGCTCACTATCTCGTCCCAAAGCGCGAACCCTGCCATTGTCTCCGAGCGAAGAAAACAACTGGTCTAAAAAGGTATCATGAATAGAATGACTTGGGTCGAATATCGAGACCAGCTCCCTCTCAGCCGGCGCCACTCCTGACTGTATAATCCAACCATAAAAGTAGTTTCGATCTCGACTGGAAGAGCATAGATAATGATCTGCTCTGGCAAAAACTCTCAATTTCCGCTCAATTAACTGAGAAACTCCAAAGTCAGGCACACAACTATCAACAATCTCACGTCTACCCAAATCCAATACCAACTTCACTGATGTAGGAATTATCTCCAAATCAAAATCTGGCCAATAAAATAAAACTACTACCTCAAAACGAGTTAAGTCTTTGGGTATCTCACTAGACTTGCAAACTAAAACGCCGTAGGACTGCTCCCGCAACAATCTGGTCAGAGCCGCAACTCTTAGTTCAATAACAGCTTGAAAAGCTCTATTATTGTCAGAGGTGGGTGAGTTATCAACAATTAAAAATCTCAACAGAACGAACCCAAAGAATAGAAAAGCAAGTTTATGCTAGAAAATTAGCTCAATAGACTCCTAGCACTCATTTTAATTGGCGAAAAGCTTTCACCTGAGCCTCAGTAATACTATAGTTCAGGAGTGAAAAATTCAATTTTTTATCCATGAAGTTTCTAGTCTTTACCACCGACCTTCTTCCGGCACCTGGCTTGCCAACGAGCGGCACGGCTTTGCGTACTTTTGGAATAGTGCAAGGACTAAGAGCTAATGGCCACACAGTAGATGTCTCTATTCCCCGCTCTGCGCTTGCAGGCTTTGACGGTGTGCTGGAAAGAGAAAATAAAACAGACAAAAAATCTCTAATTGATGCTAAAACCCGAGAGATGGCTTTTGATTCAACCAATCAAAGTCGCTTAATACATGAACTTGAGCCCGACGTAATAATTTGTGGTCACTGGCCTGCCTATCAACTTACTAGAAAGCCTCATCAAAAACTATTTATAGACCTTGCTGGCCCCCATATTCTAGAAAGACATTTTCAAAAATCCTTAGGGCAAAATGCCGCTATGCTCTCAAAAGCTGCAGCAATGGCTTCAGCTGACGGGTATATAGTATCCGGTCCTCGACAAGCTGAATATTTTAAATCTTTCTTGGCAAGAGCGGCAAAGCCCTCCATGGCTAACAACATGGTGATAGTGACCATGCCCCTGTCACCGGAAATGCTCACCCCTACCCTCGAACCTACCAAAGAACCTACATACCCCAAATTTATATTTGGTGGGATTTTTCTTCCTTGGCAGGACCCCACTTCTGCACTTACTCAAGTCGCAGAGACGCTTCGGGAAAAGAAAATGGGCAAGCTAACTCTAATTGGCGGAAAGCACCCTCATTACAAAGTTAAAAGCGGAATTTACGAAAGTCT
Organism: uncultured bacterium; assembly: GCA_938003565.1. Lineage (GTDB taxonomy): Bacteria > Bdellovibrionota_C > UBA2361 > SZUA-149 > CALKYB01 > CALKYB01. Next base: position 1,445 of record CALKYB010000344.1, on the reverse strand, counting down.
CTTTGATAAACTATCTGAAAACTCTTTCGTTGAAACTCTAGCAATGCAACCCTATGAGAATTTTATCGAAAGACTACACAGCTCAGACGTAGCTGTTGACTTGATGGCATGGAACCTTGAGCGCGAGCTCGCCGTAACAATTCGATCAACCACCTACCTCTGGTCCGGGCTTCCAGTAATATATAACAATTTTTCGGACTTATCTGACCTTATTTCTGAGTACGATGCTGGATGGTGCATATCGCCATCTAACAAGTCTGAATTGGCTGAGGTCTTAAATGAAATATTATCTAACCCTCAACTTGTTCGAAACAAATCCAAGAATGCTCTTAGACTCGCTAGGGAAGTATTCTCGTGGGACAAGGCCGTTCTGCCGATCCTAGAGCTTTGCGATAACCCAGAACTTCTATCCAAGGATATTTCAGTAACAATACCTGACTCTGCTAAAATACCCCTCTCCAGTCGACAATCTATATCGCAAAAATTTCTATCAAGAATGGCAGGCTTGCAGAAAATTGAAATTTTAGTAACGGGTAAGACAGACCCACAACACAAAAAGACTTTCTCTGTTCAATTAAGACGTTATAAAGCTTGTGGCGAACTATCCAAACCTTTCGCCCAACCGCAGCAGGACTCTCCTTTTGATATTGTAGCTGAAAAAAATTATGAAAACCAAGAGAGTTTCTCAATCGACTGGTTAAGCCTTGAATTAGACCTCCCAGAACAAAATTCAAAGGGGGTGTGGTATGAAATTGTACTCGAATCGGACTCAGAACACGATGTTTTATCTCCATGGACTATTCATGCTTGCCCTTACCCCCTAGCATCTCTTTGTATATCAAATAAAGAATTACCCGACTCAGCTCTTTGTATCCAAACTTGGTGTAATCATACCGAGACCTAAGTTATGACTCCTCCAAGAAAGCAACCTCCGTCCCCGGCTGTATTGGTACATATTATAAGCTGGAACAGTGAAGACACATTAAGCAAATGTATAGATTCTGTTTTATCTCAAACGGGATTCACTCTTGGCTCTGAGTTGTTCCTAGAAATCACCGACAACAATTCCAATGATTCAAGCAAGAACATTTTAGAGACGTTTGAACAAAACCATAAAGGAATAGTCAGTCTCATTTTCAACAAGACAAACGAAGGTTTTTGTCGTCCTAACAATCTTGCATTTGCGCGAGCCCACAAAAAGAATATAGATTTTGTTTTTATTCTTAATCCAGACACCTGCCTCCATAAAAACTGTTTGAAGGAACTAGTCAAAACCGCTCAAGCTCATCCTAATGTAGGTGCGTTTACTCCCCTTATTCTGCGGGGTGATGAAAACTTAGATCCCATTGAACCTCAGATTGTAGATAGTGCCGGAATTTATTTTACCCCCTCACTTAGACATTTTGATCGAAGTGCTGGCCAGGAGCTCACTTCAAACCTGCTTG
>CALKYB010000343.1 GCA_938003565.1 uncultured bacterium | reverse complement strand
TATTGTAGCTTCGTCGGGCAAGGTGGCTGAGGAGTAAAGAAGAGTAATGAACTTGCCCTTACTGCTAAAGTCACTTGGCTTGTTATTTGTAATTTTAGGTGTCGCTATGGTCGTTCCACTTGGAACGAGCGTTTACTATGGAGACTCCACAAAAGTTTCATTTATTTGGACTTCCAGTTTGACCCTTCTCTCAGGCTTGTCAATGTTCTTCCTGTTTTCCGACTCAACAGGAAGGGTTACAAGTCGGGGTGCTATTATTTTGGTCGCGTCCGTTTGGCTTTCTTTTACTGTTATAGGTGCTCTACCGTTTTATTTCTCTGGTACGTTTGAGAATTTTATTGATGCCTGGTTTGAATCGGCTTCAGGTTTTACTACAACAGGGGCCTCTGTCGTTAGCGATATTGAGGCTTTGCCCCCGGCTATTTTAGTCTGGCGCTCCCTTATACAATTCCTGGGAGGTATGGGAGTAATTGTTCTTTCAGTCGCGATACTTCCTTTGGTTGGGGTTGGAGGGATGGACCTTTACCGTGCTGAGGCCCCTGGTCCTAAAACAGACAAGATTTCAGCCAGAATCAGCGAGACAGCGCGAGCCCTTTGGATTCTCTATGTTGTGTTTACAGTTATTGCTGGTTTGACCTACTATTTTTTAGGAATGAGTCCTTTTGATGCCGTTAATCATGCCTTGACCACTATGTCGACCGGAGGTTTTTCGACTAAGAATGCAAGTATGGGCGGATTTAATAGCGTTCCGATTGAAATGGCCGCGTCGTTTTTTATGTTTTTAGGGGGGGTAAACTTCGTATTGCATTTTAGATTGTTTTGCCGGGGAGATATAAGCATTCACCGGGATCCTGAGTTTCGTTTCTATTTGACGATAGTTCTTGCAGCTATCGCCTTAATGACTCTCTCCGTATGGGCCCAGTCCGGGCATGAAATAACGGAAGCCTTGAGACACAGTATATTTCAAGTATCGACCTTAGTTAGCTCAACCGGTTATGCGACATACGATTATCTTAAGTGGTCCCCATTTGCTCAGTTTATGATTCTTTTGATTATGATTGTCGGAGGTTCTGCGGGATCAACTGCTGGGGGGCTAAAGTGTGTTCGGGTTTTATTGTTGATGAAACAAGGCGTTCGGGAGCTTCACCAAATGCTTCATCCCCGAGCTGTGATTCCACTAAGGCATGGCGGGGAGCGAGTTAGTCCCTCTATTGCAAGTGCGATTTTCGGCCATTGTTTTTTATTTAGTTTGATAGTGGTGGTTGTGAGTCTTTTTCAAACTGCTTTGGGGATTGATATCATAACAGCTGTAAGTACCACTATTTCTGCACTTTCAAATATGGGTCCAGCTCTGGGCTCTGCCGGACCAATGCTAAATTATTCCGATTTTCCCGATTTTGTGAAACTACTTCTGAGTTTTTGTATGATTGTGGGTAGGCTTGAGCTGTTTACAATTTTGGTTCTCTTGACATCAGACTTTTGGAGTTCTTAGAAGTTTTAAAATGTAGTTTGTTATTCCCATGTAGTTAAATTTTCTTGCGGAGGATAGCTTCATAGGAATGCTGATTTTGTTCTTGATGACTGCTCTCGGGATTAAACTAGTAAATTGAATTTATTTGATTGTCTAAAAGTGGGCAGCAGGATTCGTAAAAACCTTGCTGCCAATTTTAACTGGTCGGTGTGCTAGCTCGACTTTGCTTCTAGCAGTTGATATCGAATCGTGAAATGTTGTTATCGTGGGTTGTGAACCAACTCTCCATTTCGAGTTTGAAGGTATTAAACTCTGGATTATCTTTTCCTAACTTGGCTTCCACATACTCAACAATTTTGCCACCGATCACTTTGGAGTTAAACATTGCATCTCGGTATTCAGGCCTGCATGCACCACCTTTTATAGTAGCTTGCAGGAATTGCGGTGTTTCAGCCAAACAGTGAATCATTTCGGAAAGGGATTGATTTGGACGACCAACCAGGAAACTAGGAAGGCCGTCGTGGTGAGGCACTGTTGATTGACAGGGTCTATCCTGGAAGGATTGGATTATTTCGGGTGTTGTCGAAATATATCGATAACTTGTTAAAATGGAGCAAAGCTCGTCCGATTCTTCGCAAATCAGATTTACCGCCAACTTTGTCACTTGTTCTTGCTCATTCCCAAGAGGCAACATGTCGTTGGGTACTACATTTGTAATTATTTCGTGGCGACAATTGAGCTCTTCGCATAAGTCCAACAACTCGGAACTCTCGGAGGCTGTTGAAGCCGCGAACAGGATGAGAGGTCCGACTAACCTAACCAATATTTTCATTAAAACTAATCCTCTTAGTGTTGTGGGTAACCCGGCGGGTGACCCATCCACTAAGAGAAGTTAAAACCTTCTTAAAATCTGCTACCCGTATTGGCGGGTAATACTACACTAAAATGCAGCGCATATCAATGGCCTCCGCTGGAATCCAAAGGATTGGGAATATTAAAAAGGGTAGTTTCTTTGATAGCGACACTGGAAATTCTAACCAGATGCTAAGTCTGGCAAACTACTTTACGACGATATTTACCAGGCGCTTCGGCACCACTATTTCTTTAATAATAGTTTTTCCTTCAAGGAATTTCTTAACTTTAGGAAGTTCCTTAGATTCGGCCAAGATAGCTTCGTTACTGATATTAGCATCGACTTCAATTGTGTCTCGCTTTTTACCATTCACCTGAATTGCAATAGTCAGTGAGTCGTCCACGGTGAGTTTGGGATCAAAACTGGGCCATGTTTCATATGCTAAAGTTTGGTCGTGCCCGAGTTTTTGCCAAAGTTCTTCAGATACATGCGGTGCGAAAGGGGAGAGCAGCAAAACAAGATCTTCCGCAACTTTCTTTTTTATAGTTTGAGCCTCTGAGGCTTCGTTTACGAAGGTCATTAGAGAGGCTAGAGCAGTATGGAACTTCAATGACTCGATATCGCTCGTGACTTTGGCGATTGTTTTATGAGATAATTTTTCAAGTTTACTGGGTTCGGACTGGGACGGAGATTCTTTGATTTTCTTACTTATACTGCCGTCCTCTTCAACTAAAAGATTCCAAACCTTGTTTAAAAATTTAAACATGCCCCCGACGGACTTGGTATTCCAAGGTTTGACCTGCTCGAGTGGCCCCATAAACATTTCGTAGATACGAAGAGTGTCCGCTCCATATTCGTCAATGACTGTGTCAGGGTTGATAACATTACCGCGGGATTTAGACATTTTGACGTTATCTTCACCAAGAATCATTCCTTGGTTGACTAGCTTTTGAAATGGTTCGCGAGTTGAGACAAGACCTAGGTCATGCAAGACATGGTGCCAAAATCTTGAGTATAGTAAATGCAGAACAGCATGTTCAGCTCCACCAATGTATAGATCTACTGGCATCCAATAGGATTCTTTGCTCGGGCTCCAGGGAGCGGTGCTGTTTTTCGGATCTATGTATCGAAGATAGTACCAACAAGAACCAGCCCATTGAGGCATTGTGTTAGTTTCACGAAGGGTGCCATCCTCGCTATACTTTAGCCAATCGGCTGCGCGTGCGAGGGGAGGTTCTCCGTCTTCAGTTGGCTGATACTTTTCTATTTCAGGAAGTAGTACGGGTAGCTCTGCTTCTGGAACTAGCTTAGTCCCTTCCGGTCCGTGAACTACCGGGAAGGGCTCCCCCCAATATCTCTGACGACTAAATAACCAGTCTCTTAGCTTATAGTTGACTTTGGCTTCACCCAGATTTTGGGTTTCAAGCCAACTAATAATTTTCTCTTTAGCGTCATCAACCGAAAGGCCATCTAAAATCTCAGAATTAACCAGTGAACCATTTCCAGTATAGGCTTCTTTTTCTACGTCCCCTCCGCTCACCACTTCAACAATGTCTAAATTGAATTTTTTAGCGAACTCCCAGTCTCTTTGATCGTGTCCGGGAACTGCCATAATTGCTCCGGAGCCATATGACATAAGTACATAATCAGCTACGTATATGGGAATGCTTTTTCCGTTAACAGGGTTGAGGGCAAAGGAACCAGTGAACTCACCGGTTTTCTTATCTGCCTCCTCCATTCGAAGCCGGTCTTGCTTGTTTTTAGCCGCTTCGACATACTTCTCAACCGCCTTTCTTTGCTCTTCACCAATAATTTGGTTTACCAAAGGATGTTCCGGGGCTAGTACGCAGTATGTCGCTCCAAATAGTGTATCCGGTCGGGTAGTAAATACCTCAAACGCTAGGTCTTTTTTTTCAGCAATTTTAAAATTTACGGTCGCGCCAACGCTTCGGCCTATCCAGTTGCGTTGCATCTCTTTGACGCCTTCAGGCCAATCAAGATCTTCAAGCCCAGCAAGTAAACTTTCAGCGTAGTCGGTAATCTTTAAAACCCATTGGCGCATCGGTTTTCTAACTACGTCATGCCCACCTCGCTCACTTTTTCCATCAATGACTTCTTCGTTTGCAAGCACGGTGCCGAGGGCCGGACACCAGTTGACAGCCACATCATCCATATAGGCGAGACCTTTCTCGTAAAGTTTTCGAAAGATCCATTGAGTCCAGTGATAATAATCCGGCTCACAGGTTGAAATTTCCCGATTCCAGTCATAAGAAAAACCAAGAGCTTTGATTTGACGACGAAAATTGTCAATATTAGTCTTGGTTGTTATCGCCGGGTGAGTTCCGGTCTCCAAGGCGTACTGTTCAGCTGGCAAGCCAAATGCATCCCACCCCATCGGATGAAGAACGTTGAAGCCTTTCATTCTTTTGTATCTGCAAATAATGTCGGAGGCGGTGTAGCCCTCGGGGTGGCCTACGTGCAAGCCAGCACCAGAAGGGTAGGGAAACATATCCAAAACGTAGTATTTTGGTTTATCTGGGTCTTCTTCAACTACAAATGTTTGGCTTTCTTGCCAATATTTCTGCCACTTTGACTCTATTTCAGCTGGATTGTATTTCATAATACTTAGTGTTTTAGTGTTCCGCCTAGCTTGGGTGACTATACTACACTACTTAGCTATAACTATTGTTCTGGTTGGGCAAGAGCCCTAACGGTTTACTAATTGATATCAAAGTTGAGGATCATGGATATTATTAAAAAATCTTTATTGCTACTTTATAGCTCAATAATTATTTCCTCCCTGACCTCTTGTGGTTATCAGTTTCAAGGAAGTGGCTCGATTCTTCCAGAAGATATAAAAACTGTAGCAATTCCCGTGGTTAAAAATAGAAGTACCGAAACTGGATTAGGGCCAGAGTTAACTGAAAAGCTTCGCTCCAGGTTTGAGAGATATGGAGTTGTGAAAGTGGTGGATGACGTTGCTTCGGCGGATGCAGTTCTTGATACTCAGATTGTTGATGTTTATACCCAGGTCAGAGACGTCACAGGTGCCACTGACATTGCTCTTGAGCAAGATCTGATAATGCTCGTCTCCAGCGAGCTTAAAAGACGCTCAGGTCAGGTACTCTGGCGAAATGATCGCCTTGCTATTAGAGAGACTTTTGCCGGTTCAAAAGATGTGGTTGTTACTACAAGTTCCAGTTTTCGGCAGTCTGGAATTGATGGTTCAACTTTAGGCTCTTTGGGTAACCGTGAGGTCTCTAGAGGGCAGCAAAGACTAGCGTTGTCTGATATGATGGATGAAGCTAGTCGTCTTATTTATGAAGATTCTGTTGCAGCTGACTTTTAGTTGTCTTGCTCTTATTAAATTTTTTGTCGGTTATTTCGAGCAAATTATTTGCTGTGGTGCGACCTCTCCTAACAATCAGATGATTACGCCATCATGGAAATAGACTCGGCTAATAGAAAAGCTAGAAGCTCACTTCTTTGGTTTGCCTCATCTTCCGCCCTTTGGCAGATAGTGTCCTGGGCGTTCACAATTTTTATTGCTCGGGTACTGGCCCCGGAAGACTACGGGGTAATGGCCCTGGCCGGTTCGATTTTGCCCTATCTCCAGCTCTCGGCCAGTCTACATTTAGTTTACTGGTTAATTCAAAGGGATAGTTTTACCGGAAAAGAAGAGAGGTCCGCCTTTACGCTAATTTTTATTCTAGCGCTTTCTACAGCTTTGATTTGCTACAGCTGCTCTTCGATATTCGCAGACTTTCTTGAGGATGGTCGAGTAGCAGTTATTTTCAAGATATTTTCTGTTAGCATATTCTTTGAGGCTATGGCCGTACTTCCCGAGTCGAAGTTAAAGAGAGAATTAAACTATAAGCCAGTCGCGGTCATGAATGTTGTGATTGGAATATTACGAAGTTTAGTTACTCTGTATCTCGCCTGGAAAGGTTACGGATATTGGTCTTTGGTCTGGGGGCAACTTTTTCGTGATGTGACAGCCTGTATATGGATGCATACGGTACGTCCAGTTGAGAAAAAATTTGAAATTAACCCGAAAATTTTTAGAGAAGCCATTAAATACGGAATCTATACATCGGGGGGGACTCTGTTCTGGATGGCTAGCACGAAAATAGATGATCTTTTGGTTGGAAAGTTACTTTCAGTTGAGATGCTTGGTTTTTACACCATGGCCTATTTCCTTTCGGAACTTCCTCTCTCCAAATTAAATTTCATGGTTAGTTCAATTCTCACCTCCTACTTCAGTAGAATAAAGTCTGATACGGAGGCCTTATTTCGAATTTTTCTTCAGATTCACAAGGGGATGGCTTTGCTGTTGGCCCCAATTTTTGTTGGTTTAACTGTCGTGGCTCCAGAGTTTATTCCTTTGGTGATTGGAGATAAATGGCGACCGATTGTGCCGATGTTTCAGGTAATGTGTATAGTCCAAACTTTTATTGGCTGTTTTGGTCAGATATCACGATTGCTGTATGCTCTAAATAAGCCAAGTTTAGTTTTTCAGTGCTCAGTTTTTAACTTTGCAATTATAGGTCCAGGATTTTACTTTGGTATAAAGTATTTTGGTGAAACGGGTCTTTATTTCACCTGGATAGTTCTGTACCCCTTAACTGTCTTGATTCTCATGTTTGTACTCAAGATTGCTACTGGCATATCTATGACTAGGTATTTTCTAAATTACACAATGCCTTTCACGTCAGTCGCAGTGATGGGCTTGGCTACCTATTTTTTTAGAATTTATGCTCTACAATATTTCCCTGAGCTTGTAGTTTTGATTCTGACAATTCTTGTTGGAGTTGTGAGCTATTCTTTGATGCTGAGGCTATTCTTTTATCAAGAAGCCTTGGAAGTGTACAAGGCGATTCGAAATAAAAATGTCGAGCCTTCAATTATCGCGAGTTAATTGTATATACCCCGCCCACTATAAACTTCGGCATTTATAAATAATCTTCACCCCGGGGTATAGCAGTGCGCTAGCACTGCCAGTAAATTATATACTGAAACCCATTTATGACTTCAAGACCGTAGGTCTTGGCTAGAAAAGTCAGAGACTTAGCGTTTAAGCGCAAATATTGATTTTCTTGTGAAGCTTCGCTTCTAGAGATATCTTGGGCAGGGTATATTAGTTGCCTGCCTCGCTCACGCTCGGCTATACTAAAACCAAGGTTTGAGACCATGATATTAACCGAAATTTGTAGTGGTTTCAGTATAAAATCGATAGTGATAGTGATTTTTATCTACAATCAGTGCTTACCAAATCCTTAGATCCTAAAGAATAGTTAAACTGATCAAAGTAAATATCATGACCTGTGAGAGGTTTTCCTGCTCCGCCATAGTATACGTTAAGCCAGAAATTATGAACTTCGCGGTACTTATCGTTGTTGGTAAAATTCATTCCTCTCTTATCAAGTACTTTCTTGCCGTTTACCCAGGCTTCAAGGTATCCATCGTTTTTTCCTTTAGAGTTCATTTTGATATGTTGTTTGACAGAGGACCATTCATTGCGTTTTAAATAAACTCTTTCCTTCGATCCTAAGGGGCTGGCCCATCTATAGCCATTGCCGTAATCACCCGTTTGATTCGTGTGGTAGACATAGGATCCGACTGGTATTCCGTCTTCTGATTTTTCGTAACTACTGAAATTACCACGGGCTGACCAAGAGTTAGTTCCGTCCGAGCGGCGCCCTCCATTGCCTCCAGTTGCCATGCTTCTAAATCCGGCAAAACCTGGTAATTTGCTTCCAGCGGCGTTGGTGGGTGTGAAATTATCCCCCGGTCTTATACAGTACTCAACCCATGCTTCTTGGGTTTTGGGAGGGAACTTGAAAAGGGCACCAGTTGAACCAGCGATGCCTGTCTTAAACTTAGCTCTCATGGCTTGGTTGTCACCAGGCTTACTGTGTGCGTAATTCTTATCATTGCTAAAATCACCAAATTTTAAAAATTCTTTAGCTTCTACTTCACTCCAATCACTATCTTTAATAGGGGTGCCTTTCACACTGCTTCGTTCGTTAGAGCTTAAGGTAACAGAGATTTCTTTAGAGAAGTTTGAGTATTTACCCTTCGTAAAAGATCCAACTCCTAGAACTTTATATGAATATTCTTTATTTGGAGAGATGTTGTTATCCGTATACGTTCCTGACTTACTAGAAGCATGCCATTTTCCATCTCGATAAATACTGTAACGGGTAGCTCCTTTTAGAAGGTTCCAGGAGAGAGAAGCTGAAAGATTAGATTTGTTTGTTGTCACCTTAAAATCAGAAATGGTTGAAGGTGTTTCCGTTTCCGTTTCCGTTTTTGGTTTTGGCGTTGGCTTAGTTTTTGTGCTGGTGCCTTCAGTGTAGTCAATTGGCCCAGCATTGAAGCGAATATCATCCATATAGAATGTGTAGTTATCTGGGGCTACTGGGGAGCCTCCATGCCAAACATTTAGATACATCGCTATATTTCGGTATTTTGGATTATCGACTAGACTGAGATTAGTTCGCTCATAAGCTAGCTTTCCATCAAAGTATCCTCTCAGGATTCCATTGGCTTTTCCAATGTCGTTTAATTTGACGTACATCTTTACTTGATGCCATTGCTCATCCAGGATTTGTTTAGAGTCGACACCGTTTTGGTTCCACCAACCCATTTCACCAAAGACTCGACCGTTGTCGGAATTCTTACTGTCTCTGTGGTAGATATAGAATCCAAGCATGCCATGGTATTTAGCTTGGTCACTTCCTGCAATGAACATACGAGCACTCCAGGATTTACCTTTGTTGTCAGGCCCACCTGTTGTGCCTCCAGCTCCTCCTCCTCCGTTTCCACCAATAACACGAGGGAACACTTCTGCATTCCAACCTGATTGAGTAATGTTTCCACTTATACCTGGAAGTTTCATGCCTTCATCACTATTCCAGTTTACCATTCTCATCTGATAAGAGACCCACCCTTCTGTGTCGTTAGGCAACATGGTGTTTCTCCAAAGATTCCCCCAGTGAGTACCTTTTTTAACTGGAACTTTTAACCACTCTTCGTTCCCTGATGGAGGTTTTGGGGTTCCCCAGTTTCCAAAAGCGGAGTCTTTTACTTCATATCTTTGAAGGTTTTCACGTCTGACTGCATCAGTTAGAGGGTTAACAATTCTTTGATATTTAGTAGAATCAGCTTTAAGGGTTGTTAGGCTGAACCATTCTGAAACATGGTTCTCCTCTGATGGAGCCTGTCCAGAGAAATGAATTCGATAAAAATAAGTTGTATTGGACTTTAGACCAGTAAGAAGTTGACTGTGATCTTTGTACTGTAAGGATGTTTCTTTAGGACCTATTTTGGTGTCGCTCTTCGATTCACCATACTCAATGTAAGCTCGTGAGTAATCGGAAATTGGAAAGTCTATTCTGGCACTTGTTGCACTTTCTTGAGGGGCGGGTTCTGAAGTTAGCTTGAGGATGGTACAAACTTTGGCGCCGTTCCATCCGAGACCATCTCCATCTGGATCAACACATTTCCCTGATTTAGCATTGCCTGTCTTAGGGGAAGATTTCGCTATACCTCTGGTGGTAAAAGTAAACCACGGTGACACAGAGTCACCTTTCGAATGAATCCTATAATAGTATAACGTGCCTTGCTCCAAGCCTTTGAGTATTTTTCGATGTCTGGAACCCCGAGCGGATAGATGGCCATCATTTATCTGGGTATTTTCTTTGCTAGTTCCAAACTCTACTTTAGTTTGAGACGGTTGGCTAAGCGTGAAAATTATTGAGGCTACTGAACTGCTTACTCTCGCCACTGGTTGCCTCGCAAATCCAGCGTTCAAATCTACAACGACTTTGGTTGTAGTCGTAGTTGAAGTTGAAGTCGTAACTGGAATTGTAGTTGTTGTTACAGTTGTGGTTGTTGTAGTTGTCTCGGATCCATCTCCTTCCACTTCCACCACATAGTCGCTAACTTCAGCTGTGCCGAACCAGTTAGAAGTATAAATGATTTTTGTACCGCTTGGGCTAGCCGAAGCTTTTGGTTGAGCTTGATAGTTGCTATTGTTAAATATTGAACGATGAAAACCAAAGTTTTCTATGGTTCCGGGATTCGAATGACTAACCTTGACTGAACCTAGTGTGGCTCCAGCAGCGGTGCTTTCTGTAGCCCCTTTCGAGAAGTAGCACCAGCCTGGTCGGAGGATGTTCCTACAACTAAGATGGCCATGTCCAACCCAGTTACTGGCATCCCCTATTAGTATTGTGTTTTGTAAATCACGGAGTCTTCGTGCTGAAATTGAATTCCAACCAATACTGATATAGTTATCCTCTCCGTTCTCATCAATTCCAAAGTCGCCATGCAGCGCAGTTTCATCTATTACACGCTTATTTTCAAAGTTTTTGTCATAGACTTCAGAGAATGAGATAAACCCAGTGCCACAGCAGTTATTATTTTCGACAATGATATACTTCCCTGATTGAGAGAATCCTGCCCAATTGAAGGCAAAGTGGGTTTGCAATGTTCCAAGAATTGTTTGGTTTTCTAGGTCGTAGCTGATTAGTTCGATAGCTCCGTTCTTCGTGCAAGAAAAAACTACATGTTTATCGTCGTTGCTAATATTTCCCTCACCGTGTCCAATCCTACAGTCACTATAACCAGGTAATTCTGTGACTGTAGAGGTCTGTTTGGTGTGAATATTGTAACTTATAAACTTAGCTGATTGATAGATAAAGCCGAAGTAGAGTGCGGGATCTGTGTTTGACCAAACCGAAGCCGAGCTAGATGGAAGTTTTTCTAGAACTTCGTATCCATCAGCTTTAACGAGAGAGCCACCGATTACTAAATAGGTCTCATCAATGTTCCATGCTGAGCGTTTGGAGTAAGAGTGATTTTGTCCATAGGCGGAACTAAAAGAAGCAGCATCCGTTACTCTCTGGCTAGTGGTTGAGAATATTTCCTTGTGTGGGTTAAGTCTCTTAGGGGCAGAGCTTCCTTTCAGTGGGTCAGTGAATTCCAGACGTTCATAGCTTGACTCAGGCGGATATTGGGCTTCTGCTGAATTAAAAAAGGGTAGTGACAAAGCAATAATGAATAGTTGAAGAGGGACTAGTTTAGTGAAGTAAATAGATATTTTCATAGGGAAGTTTCTAGAACCGAATGGCTGTGAAGCGGCTTCATTTGTAGGGTTAATATTCAATATTCCTCCTTTCCCTAATCGACTAAAAAGGTGAAATACTTCAGTAAAATGTCAAATAATTGCTTAGATCTGCGTGTTTTTTAGGTAATTTGACCAGATAAATCAGCTGAAATGAGGATATAATTTGCTTGATGAAGAAGTTGGCCGAGGGCCTTTCTCTAGTTGAAGCAAACTGGAACAGGGGTTTCGCAGTGCACTGGCACTGCAAGTATGAGGTAAACTTTAGTGCAGAGCAGCGGACTCGAAGTCTGAGGGGGTGCTAACACTTGCAGAGTCGTTTGTAATTGTAAGCTTGTCATCAAACTCATCAACAACAAAACTTGCTCCTTCGGCTAACTCTCCGGCGACTATTTGTCTAGCGATTAAGGATTCAAGTTGATGTTGAATATACCTCTTTGCAGGTCTTGCCCCAAAACTAGGGTTATAGGATTGCTCGGCGATGAAAGTTTTTGCTGATGGGGTCAGCTCAAGGTTGATACCTTGAGATTTTAGTCTCTCGCCTAGTCGTGCAACCTGAATTTCAACGATTTGCTCTAATTCCACAATTGACAGCGGGCTAAATACAACTGTGTCGTCAATTCGATTTAGAAATTCAGGCCGAAAATGATTTCTGAGCTGAGACAAGGCTTGGATTTTAGCGGATTCTTCTAAGAATCCTTCTGAGTTTACGCCTTCTAGTAAGTGGTTTGAGCCAATATTAGAAGTCATAATTACTACTGTATTTCTAAAATCCACAGTTCTGCTCTTCGAGTCAGTTATTCTTCCATCATCTAGAACTTGCAAAAGTACATTATAAACATCGGGATGCGCCTTTTCTATTTCATCAAATAAGACAACCGAATAAGGTTTACGTCTGACGGCTTCAGTTAGTTGACCACCATCTTCATGGCCTATGTAGCCAGGAGGGGCTCCGATTAGTCGAGAGACTGAGTGCTTCTCCATGTACTCGCTCATGTCTATACGTACAATATTGTCTTCACTGTCAAACAGGGATTCTGCTAGAGCTTTAGCCAGCTCGGTTTTACCTACGCCGGTAGGACCGAGAAAGATAAACGAGCCCGTGGGACGCTTCGGGTCTTTTATACCAGCTCGAGCCCGAAGAATAGAGTCAGCTACCAAAGTAACTGCTTCGCTTTGTCCAATTACTCTTTTATGTAAGATAGATTCCAGGTTTAGCAGTTTTTCGCGCTCTCCTTCAACAAGTCGGCTTACTGGTATACCAGTCCACTTGGAGACTATTTGCGAAATTTCTTCCTCACTAACGTCCTCTCTAAGAAGAGAATCAACATTTTTTTTGGATGCGAGTTCGGCCTCACTCTCTTGAAGTTGTAGTTCTAAGTTTGGAAGCTTTCCATGTTTTAGCTCCGCAGCACGATTTAGATCATAGGCTATTTCAGCTTGCTCAACTTCACGTCGAAGCTCTTCGATTTGTCGTCTAATCTTTCTAACTTTTTGAATATCAGTTTTTTCACTCTCCCATTGTGAGCGCATAGATTGAGTTTTCTCTTTTAGCTCTGAAAGATCCGATTCAATAGCTTTAAGACGTTCTTTGCTTTTAGAGTCTTTTTCTTTTTTTAGAGCAGCCTGCTCTATCTCAAGTTGCATTACTTTTCTGCTGACTTCATCCAATTCAGCAGGCATAGAGTCGATTTCAGTGCGTATCATTGCGCAAGCCTCATCAACTAAATCAATTGCTTTGTCGGGAAGAAAGCGTTCTGAAATATAGCGATGGGATAGGTTGGCGGCGCTTACTAAAGAATTATCTAAAACTCTAACACCGTGGTGAATTTCAAAGCGCTCTTTTAGGCCTCTAAGAATTGAAACAGTGTCCTCGACACTTGGTTGCTCCACAAGTACAGGAAGGAATCTTCTCTCCAAAGCAGCATCTTTCTCGATGTACATTCGATATTCATTGAGGGTTGTCGCTCCAATACAGTTGAGCTCTCCACGAGCTAACATTGGTTTTAGCATATTACCGGCGTCTAAGGCCCCATCCATTTTTCCAGCACCCACGATAGTATGGAGTTCGTCAATGAAAAGAAGAATTTTGCCTTGAGACTCTACAACTTCCGCTAAGACTGCTTTTAGTCTTTCTTCGAACTCTCCCCGAAACTTAGCGCCAGCGATCAAGGAGCCCATATCAAGTGAAAAAATAATTTTGTCTTTTAGGCTTTCAGGGACGTCGCCTCTGACAATTCTTTGAGCTAAACCCTCTACAATGGCAGTTTTACCAACGCCTGGCTCACCAATCAGGACTGGATTATTTTTAGTTTTTCGAGACAGCACTCGAACAATACGGCGTATTTCTGAATCGCGACCAATGACCGGCTCTAGCTTACCAGCTTTTGCTAGTTGCACTAAATCTCGGCCATATTTACTAAGGGCTTCGAAATTATCTGATTGAGCTGTGGACTGATTGTTACCAGGCATAATAATTCCTCCTAATTTTTAAAAACTTTTGAGATACGAGTTTCTATCTCTTAATAAAACCTAAGCACTGTTTTTACGTGCGTCAAATGAGGAAACAGAAGAAAGTTCTTCCCAAAGAGATTTTTCCTTTTCGGAGAGTTCTTTTGGGACTACGATTTTTAGCTCAACGTAAAGATTTCCCTGTTCATTATTTTTTTTCGGTAAGCCCTTATTTTTTAAACGCAGTCGTTGTCCATTCTGCGACCCGGCTGGAATTTTTAAATTTACTTGTGAGTCTAGTGTAGGAACTAAAACCTCCGCACCTAAAGCGGCTTCCCAGGGTGAGAGAGTTAAGGTTGTGACGATGTTAGATCCTTCAGTTCTGAAGGTAGAGTCATCTTTAATTTTGACTTTTAGTAGTAAGTCTCCATTTACCCCTCCGTTTTGACCTGGACCGCCTTGAGCGGAGAGGCGCATAGTTTTGCCACTGGTGCAGCCTTTGGGAATCTTGACCTCATAAGATCTTCGCTCGGGAGCACGACCTTCTTGTTGTACACTAAACTCCACATTTTTTGTCGCACCCAGATAGGCATCTTGGATAGTTATTGTGATCTCAGACTTAATATTCTGACCTTTGCTCTTCTTCGGGCTTGGTCGTTGACCAAAACCTGAAGTGCCCGGACCGTTTTGATATCCACTTCCTCTACCACCTTGCATTTCTTCCATCCCCCCAAATAGGGACTGAAAAAAATCACTAAAACCAGAGCCTTGTCCAGATCCAAAATCAAAGCCCTTCGAAGATTGAGCTCCGGATGCGAAACCTTCAAACATTCCTTCCCAACCTGGTGGTGCCTGAAAGTCCTGTCCGCTCTTCCAGTTTTTTCCGAGAGCGTCATAGCGTTTTCTGTTTTTACTATCGCCTATAACCTCGTAGGCTTCGTTTATTTCTTTAAATTTTTCCTCAGCATTCGGCTCTTTGTTTAGATCGGGGTGGTACTTGCGCGCGAGTTTACGATAGGCCTTCGTGATTGATTCACTCGAGTCTGAGCGATTGACCCCGAGGGTCTGATAGTAGTCTCTGAATTGCATGGCCTATCTGGAAATTGATTAAAAATAACAATTTTTACGTGTTTTAGTTCCTGGGTTAAAACTTAAGTTTGAGTCAATTTTGGCAGAACGCAAATTGCGAGGAGCGGACTCTAGTCGTACTAGAGACGAGCACAACAGTTGTTTTCCGGCCTGCCAAGATTGGCCAAATTGAGTTTTAACATAGATACTAGTTAAGCTATAAGCATTGATCCAACCTATGTCAAAGAGCACATTCTTTTAAATAAATAATAAAACTAACGACTTAAGTCTCTTTAGACGTTTTATTTTCGAGGCTGGAGTGGTCCCGGGCTCTAGTCCCTGCTAATATGGATTAATCTAGAAAAATCCCAATAATAATTTAGAGTCAATTGAAATGATTAAAGGGCCCGCTGAACTAATATTTGAAAAGCTTTACGGTTTGCTTCCTAACCGGGTCTTGAATCACATTGAGTCCCTAAGAAAGCGCCAGAGTATCGCTGTACCATACTCAAAGAGTCGAGTTTTCTATTATTCGGAATCGATAAAATCGTTGTTTCCTCAAGCGGTTTCCTTTTTCAAGCTTCCGGAAAAATTTGTTGTCGATGGCTCAAGAATAATAGTCAATACTTCTCTTATTGTTACCGTTAAAAATGAAGCTACTTCAGTAGACTCTTGGTTTGAGTCTTTGAGCACTCAGAGTGCTTTGCCTTCGGAACTGGTTATTTGTGATGGAGGTTCCAGTGATGATACGGTGCGGTTAATCGAACGCGCTTTCTCTAAGTGGCAAATTGACCTTAGGGGTGAGCTAGCTCCCAGACTAGTGATGTTTAAGTCTGATTCAGCTTCAATTGCTTGCGGTCGCAACCTGGCGATTGATGCATCTAGCTCAGAAATAATAGCTGTAACAGATTTTGGCTGTCAGTTGGACAAGCATTGGTTTGAGCGAATTTGTTGCCCCTTATTGGTGGAAGACGATGTGGATCTTTCAATGGGATGGTCGGAGCCTCTGGGTAGAAAATTTTGGAGTAAAGCATTCTCATATTTTTTAATTCCGTCTCTTGGCAAAATAGATCCGGGATATTTCCTTCCCTCTGCTCGCTCCGTGGCCTTCAAAAAATTGCTTTGGCGAGATGCAGGGCGTTTCCCCGAGTATCTGACTTTCGCCGGAGAGGATTCGCTCTTTTCTTACTATTGTAAACATTTAGCTAGAAAAGTCGTTTTTGTCCCGGAGGCAATAGTGCGTTGGGAGATGCCCTCTAGTTTTCTAAAACTTTTTAAGACTGTTTTTCGTTATGCCAAGGGAGATGCCGAAGGGGGAAAATTATTCTGGGCTCATTACCTAAGTTTGGTTACTAGCTTTTCTAAGATCGCCGTTGAGATGTTTCTTGGACTTGTTTCTGGGCTTTTGTCACTAGTTGTCTTTAAGCCGTTTTTTTTGGCTATTTCTTTTGGCTTAGTTCTCTCGGGGATATCCCGTGGGCTTGTTTTTATTCTGAGGTATCAACCTTTTAGTTCTGCTCAACTCAGTACTTCTTCAAAAGTTGGGCGATTTTTGGCTGCAACCTCCATGTATTTTGCCCAAGGATTTGGTTTTCTCAAAGGTCTTTTGATGCGTCCCGAGGTAG
>CALKYB010000342.1 GCA_938003565.1 uncultured bacterium | reverse complement strand
CTGACAACTAGCCACTCGAATAATCAAAGCTAAAAGCAATTACCACCAGAAAATCTGACTGACGGGGTTTCTATACAAACCAATAGCATTCGAGCTGGGCTATGCTACCAGTCCTCAGTGAATCTTCAAGTTGAGTTGTTTGCACCAATTATTCCCAGTAATTACAACCACTTACCTAAACAAAAACGAGCCAGCCCCAGCCCGACTAAATTCTTGCACGATTCTAAAGCGATTCACCAGATCTGCCGATAGACAACTGTGCTCGGAGAAACTTCTCAATCTAGAACAATTTTGCCTTAGTTTTTCGAGTTTAATTAGAAACAAATTTTCAATACATGGTTTCCGAATGAATCAAGAAATTAATACCGCCTCGAAGAACTCAATAGGTTCAAACGGTTTATCGATTACCTACGACACAGATTCAATCTCTATCGTAGCAAAATTCTCAGATGAAATGTCCGCATACCGGGGCCGCAAGGGTTGGTCAGAAATCCTGAGTGCTCACTTCCTACTAGAGGATGATAGAGACTATAATATAAAAGTAATGCCCTCAGAAGGATGCAATACTGAAGCATTCAAACTCAAGTGTGAATTTGATTCCGCATGTGGACGCTATGCTTTTTGGAGGCTGATAAATCATCAAGCCCCAGAAGCTGAAGAAAAACTAATTCAGTCAGGCTATCCAGAGAATCTTAAAAAGAAGAAATCCTCAGCTATAGCTGATTTCATATGTAGCGAGGAAGAAGGTCCTTGGATTCTCTCAAAATCCTCAAGTGAGGGAAATTTCGAAGAAGAAAACATTGGCAAAGGTCTTTTATCTTTCATCCTTGGGCTTTTCAATCCGAAATCCAGACTACTATAGCTTTAGAACTCTTAAGCTGGTTTCTTTAAACTCTTAAAGATAGGTGAGGCATAGGAAATCCCCATAACTTCCCAGACATAAAAAAAGCCGCCTATGACTTGCATGGCGGCTTTCAAAACTAACATTATGGAAATATTAGCTACGTTTTTTTCGAATCGCTAATCCTGTCAATCCAAGAAGAAGCAATGCGACTGTTGATGGCTCTGGCACTTCTGAACCTTCAAACTCACCGCCAACTACGCTAGTAGGCTGGTCGTTATAATCAAACCAACCAAGAGTTCCAGAAAAATCAGTTAACTTGCCGCTACCATCATATGAAATTGAAGAATCGAGAAGTGGGTGAAACCAGAAACCTAAACTCTCGTTGAAAGCGATTCCTTCCCAACTCGGCCCACGATCTAAACTGTTGATAGGAGCAGTATCGATATTTAAGTATACTCTCCTAGTAGTTGCAGTATCGTCATAACTAACAGCATTTTCAAATGAAGCTATGTGACCATTCGGGTTCAAGTAAGAGCTTCCGTATAATGAAACTCCGTCATAGTCGTAAACTGAAACAGAACCAGTTTTCACATCTGCATAAATAATAGCTAACTCGTTGTTAGATACAGTAGGATTTGGCCCATCGTTTACTACTAGGTAGAACGCGTCCGAAAGCTCTCCGTCAACTTCACCAATAGTGAAATCCCAAATAAAACTTCCACCTTCAGTGTACTGACTATGAAGATAGTAAAGCTCTCCAGCATCTGTGTTTCCTTGAGGAAAATTCCCTGCATTCTCAAAATCATAAACGGGAACAGCTTGTGCACTACTGCTAAACAAAACTGCTGCAAAAATCCCAGAAATTACCTCTTTTCCGAATTTCATTATTTGGTACTCCAAAAACATCTATTTCTACAAATTCAACTCGTTTACTCACCGAGACCGACTGAAAGAAGAAAGAAACTCTTCTCTCAAAACAACCTTAGGCCAGAGTGGCAAACTAGACTACATAACTTCATACTACTTGAAGAATCGTGATGTTTGATACAATTTCAATGACAATTTGTCAAGAAACGAGGTCTTGTTCTAGGGGTTTTTCTTGAAAATTGCACTTTGATGAGCAATTTCAGGGCCTTAGACTCGAGATTAATCGAGCCAGAAAAGACTGTAATTTTTACACTGCACGCCCCGGGACTAAATCAAGTCCAAGACTTTAAATGAGATTTTACTTCATCTTGATGGAGAACTAGAGTAGGCGCCTTTCGCTCCAGGTTTAACTTAAACTCGTTAGTTTTTTTGGTAGGCATTAAACGAGTTCCTATTTTCGTCAGACTCAAATGACAGACATAATTTCTAGTTGTCTAGACAATCTCCGCAAGTCGAAGCCTGTTATCCTCAACGATGACATCGGTCCCTCCTCTTACTATATCATTTCCCCTTCTCACGATATTAGAGCGGAGCAAATATCTAAGCTCGTAAATTGGGGCAACAGTGTTATTTGCGTAGCTCTTCCAGAAAACATAGCTCAGGATTTAGGACTTCCTCTGATGAACCCAAGTCAAGTCAAAGCTCCACTTGAGTTCACAGTTAGTGTAGAAGCCAGATCCGGGGTAACCACCGGTATAAGTGCATCTGATAGAGCCAGAACCGTGCGGGTTTTAGCCACCACAAAGAATCCTCGTCTGGATATCGTAATGCCGGGACACATTTTCCCAATTCAAACTAAAACGGGTGGTGTCTTAGTAAAAAGCGCTGCCCCGGAAGCAGCTGTAGATTTAATGAAAATGGCTGAACTTCCCGCCTTTGCCACAATCACACATGTCCTAAATAAGGCCGGAGAATTTTCTAGCGCATCAGACATCACTACAATAGCTGACAAATTTAACTTGCCTATTGTTAAAATTTCCAGTGTTATTGAACAACGACTGGCTTCTGAAATTATTGTTGAAAAAATTTCAGACGCTAAGCTACCACTTAAAGTCAATAGCTCACTTAGAGCGGCAGTCTTTCGATCGAAAATTGATCAGACTGAACACCTAGCCCTGATAAAAGGAAATGTAGATCAAAGGGAAAACCCTAAACTAAATCCTGTAGTGGTCCGTGTTCAAGCTGAAAATCGACTTGGAGATTTGTTTGGACCAGCTATTTTTCCAACAAGAGAAATCATTAGTAGAGCTATATCCCAAATTGGAGAGGCTGAAGCAGGTGTTTTTCTCTATATTCGTCATCGACAAAAAAAATTGCTTCAAAACCAAATCCAAACTCTTAACAATCCAGACCAAGGGTACCCAACTCCCAGCAAAGATAGACAAGTCAGAGAGCTTGGCCTAGGTGCTCAAATTCTTAAAGAATTGGGAATAAACAAAATTAAGTTAATCACCAACAAAGTTCAAAAACTTCAGGCAATCAACGCTTACCAAATAGAAATTGTAGACACTTTGCCCTTATAACATTTTGACCTTAGGAAATAGAACCTTGACCCAATCCAACTATAGGACTTCTACAAGTAGATTCGCTGACGTAGCCCATCAATGTCTTACTTTCGACCGGGAAATCCCATCAGAAAAACTTATTTTGGACTTACTTGAGAGTAAATGGGTTCAGAGACTTCGCCAGGTTCGTCAAACCGGCAACACTAATCTAGTTTATATGTTCTCTGAACATTCCCGCTTTGGCCACAGTCTAGGAGTGGCATACCTTGCCCTACTTCTAATGAAGAATCTTAATAGGCGTCATAGTGAGAAAATTGATCCCTGGAAGGATGCAGTAGCAGTGGCTGCTCTGTTACACGACATTGGTCACACAGCCCCCGGTTCTCACCTAGCAGAGAGAATTTGGTTCTCTGGCTCCGGGTGCCGGCACGAAGAAACAAGTGCTAGGGTTATCGCAGAGGATAGCTTTATAAATAAAATTCTTCGAAACAGATCTAAAGACTTACCCGAAATGGTTCAAGCCATACTCCTCGAAGACTCTCAAATTCCTCCTTGGACACATGAAGTCATCTCTGGAGGAGGGTGGAATGCTGATCGTGGTAACTGGGCTATAGTTGATAGTGCGATGTGCAGTGTCAGCTACGGTCGCTACAACGTTATTGCCTTGCTAGATTCATTCCTAATCTCCCCTAAGAATCACTTAATCATTCACGAGAATCGTCTTGATGCTTTAACTCACTTTTATTTAGCGAGAGACTCAATGTATCGCCAGGTATATCAACATAGAGTTCTTTTGGTAGCAGATATGCTAGTTGAGAAGATAATTGAGCGAGTTAAATCTCTGATTGGCTCAGCTAATGAACCCTTCCTTGATAACACCTTAAAGCAGGTCCTAAGCTCCTCCAATTCCAAGTTAGATTTAGAAATTATTTTTAAAATGACCGAATCTTGGTGGTCCTATCACTTGAACGAATGGTGCTTCTCATCCGATCCCGTTTTAAAAGATTTTGCTACAAGGTTAAGAGATCGTAATTTATTTAAAACTATCAGACTACACGAGTCTGATTTAGAAGGTCGAGGCAGCCTCATTCAAAAAGCTAAGATTGAGGCAGAACAGTTGGGATATGATCCTAAATACTATGTTCAACAAATAGGGCTTAATAGTTCGACTGCAATATCAGAGGAAAAACCACCAAATATTATGCTAGACAGCGGTGAAATTATATCTGCCTCGACAGCCGAACCATTAATTGGCATCCTATCTTCTCGACCAGTCATGAAACGAAAATGGCTCTCGGTTCCTCAAGAACTCAAACAACGACTTGGACGGACTCGTTAGTTTGGGCTTGATCAAAGAAGGGGCAATCACATGAACAGTATTCGAGATATAAAAAAGGCCAACTCCTCTAATCACCCACCTCAGCCCTCGGGTGAAGAAGGTATCGCTTTAGTAATGACAATATTCGTCATCTCCCTAGCGACTATATTGGTTCTGGACTTTGCAAATACAGCTCACTTTGATCAGAGAATAGCTAGGCACTTTAGTGAAAGTATTCAGGGCAATTATATGCTCAAGTCCACCGTTAGTTTTGGGCAGGTATTTCTTGAAGTTCCTAAAAACCCTGAAGATCAAGATGCCGACGGATTTACTCAACCCTGGCATTCCATCTCTTCAGTACCATCGCTGGAAATTGACGAGTTTGCTGGTGACGTTCGTATGGCAATCTACGATGAGGACAGTAAAATTGATATAAATTCCCTACATGGAGCGACAAGAGGTTCGGTTGGAGGCGGTGGTGGTAACCCTATGGGGGCTGGGGGAAACGGCGCGCCCCAAACCCCGCGCGACCCAGCTATATTTTGGAAAAATGCGATAAAGGAAATTTTTATAAGAGGAGGATTCTACCCCGAAGGTTACGAGAAGGATAAATTTGTTACCCGAGGCAATGAAGCCTTCGGACCCGAAAAACAAGTCGCTGTAATCCAAGATTGGATTGACGCAGATTCTGATGCTTACCAAAGTTCTGCAGACTTTCCTGAGTCCGGAATCGAATCTGGAAGCAATAAAGAGTTGTTTTTCAATAGGCGGTTGAGAAGTTTATCGGAACTATTGCTTGTACCTGGATTTACTCCGGAGCGGCTGGCAAGAATCGCCCCTCACATCAAAGTACCTCCCCAATTTGGATTTTCAAGACAAGTCAACGTCAATACTGCCACTCCTGAAGTATTAAGAGCTGTTGGCCTCAGTGAATCGGACATCTCTGAAATTCTCGAACAACGAACCAGTAACCTCTACAATCGAACCTTACTTGGAGCGGTTTTCGAAAGAAGCCAAGCTTCCGCTGAACTCCGATCTCGCCTCAAATTCCAAAGCAATCAGTTTAGCGTTATAGCAAAAGTACAAATGCCAGCTTCATCTCGTTGGATTCGAGCCGTAATTAGTGCCCAAAGATCCGGGCCCAATCGTCGCCGAACCACAGTTACTCATACCGAACTGTATTAGTGACTGTTTTAGTCTCCAATAGGAGACTGGCCTTATCTCGAACTGGCTGATAGACGAGCTAACTCTTATTTGACCGCAAAAGGATAAAAATCAACATAAAACCGAAGTTTATTTCAATTTCATTATAAGCTATTCTTGACTATAAATTTCAAACTAGATACTTTTTGGCCCGCCTAGCTGTTGCCGGGGGGCTAATGGGAATCATTAGCAAAAAAAGTTTTTAACGAATTATTTTAATTTTTCATCTCTTAGGTGCACTAATGTCTCGACGTTGCCAGATTTCAAATAAAGGTAGACTCACTGGTAACAACGTGAGTAAGGCCAACAACAAACGTAAAAAAGTTTTTAACGCCAATCTTCAGAACAAGCGTTTGTTTGATTCGGAAAGTGGAAAATGGGTTAAAGTTAAAGTTTCCAGCCGAATCCTAAGGACTATCGATAAAAAAGGCCTTTCAGCAACTCTTAAAGACAATGGCCTGACACTAGCCGACATTTCTTAATAAAAATATTGGCTAGTTGCTCTCAGCTACTTCTTAGTCTGAGATCGTTTACCCTTGCTTGGGGGCCGTTGTTGTCCAGACCTTGAATTGCCTCTGCTCTTCGGTGCTTTTGAATTATTGCTACTATTCTTCTTCGTAGGCTTCCCAGATCTGGTGTTCCCTGAGTTGGATTTTTCACCGGGCCCGCCGCTTGAAGCACCCTGCCCTGCGGCACCCCGTCTACCCCCACTTCTCTGCCCACGACCACCCCCAGACCGATTTCCTCGAGGCCGACTTGATCGACTTTGTGATTTTCTTTCTTTCAGCTCCTTGAACTTAAGAAGAGCACTTTCCGAATGAAAGGGATGATCTTCTAGAACTGCAATACCCCTGTTGAGTATCTTCTCAATATCGAGCAATAGATCCAGCTCCGTCTTATCACAGAAAGAAAAAGCAACACCTGAACTACCAGCTCTCGCAGTTCTGCCAATACGGTGAACATAACTCTCAGCTTCGGATGGTAGATCAAAATTCACAACATGAGTGATCCCTTCCACATCTATCCCTCTCGCAACAATATCAGTTGCCACCAATACACCAATCTCACCCGAAGAAAACTTCTTTAAAGTCCTTTGTCGCGTGGACTGACTTTTATTGCCATGAATTGCTTCAGCCTCAATATTACTACTACTTAACTGACGAGCAAGCCTGTTCGCCCCGTGCTTAGTGCGAGTAAAAACAATCACTCGCTTCATATTTTCTTCTTTAAATAACTTCAGCAACAAAGACTTCTTATTAGGTCGATCAGTGAAGAACAACTTGTCATCAACAAGATCCGCTGTAGTAGAAGCTGGTTTTATTTCAATTTTCTTAGGCTCAGACAGTATGCCATCAGCAAGTTTAGCCACATCCTTAGGCATGGTAGCTGAGAAGAAGAGGCTTTGACGTTTAGCAGGTATTAACTTAATAATCTTGTTGATATCGCGGATAAATCCCATATCTAACATTCTATCTGCTTCATCCAGGACAAAGATTTCTACTCTGCTTAAATCGACAAATCCCTGTCCGATCAAATCTAATAGACGACCGGGCGTAGCTACCAAAATATCAAGTCCTCTAGACAGATCCTTAACCTGAGCTTTTTGCTTAACTCCACCAAAAATTACACTATGTTTCAATTTGGTTTTAGAGCCATACTTACTAAAGCTCTCGCCAATTTGAATTGCTAGCTCTCGCGTTGGTGTTACAACCAGAGTCTTTACTTGACCTTTCTTATCACCTGGCCGAGCACTTTCACTATTGGCCTCTCTGTTAACGAATAGGTTTTGAATAATTGGGATAGCAAACGCCGCTGTTTTACCAGTTCCAGTTTGTGCGCAACCTAAGATATCATGTCCATCAAGTACTAGGGGTATCGCCGCCTCCTGAATTGGAGTTGGCTTACTATAGTTTTCATCTTTCAATGATTGCAAAAGCGGCTCGACCAGATCTAGCTGATCAAAGGAAGTGATTTTATTCATTTTTTTAACCGTATCTTTTAAAGAAAAATTTGAGGAACTGCTATGGAACTACTGGAGGGTATCATTTTTAATAGCATTTAGCTTCTCTATATCAAGAGATACTTCCTGAACACCTTCTAATATTGGCAATCCAGTCACCTTAGAGTCATTTTCAACTGCATCTCGTAGACGACCCATGTTTATCACCCCAAGCTTTTGACCATCTGGGACGAAGATATTGCCACACATAAGACACTCAATTACGGCTACTATTCCATCCAAAGTTACACGAGACATCTCTGTACTAAACCCTTCATCACCCTCATCGCCGCCTTCATTCCCACAGCAATCACAGCAAACTGAGTCAACAAATGTCTCTGCCAAACCTTTTAGTCTAAATTTAAGTGGCATTAATATAACCTAGTATTAAAAAACCTTACTTTAGAAAAACAACTTAACCCAGAATTAAAGCTAAAATAATCATTCA
>CALKYB010000341.1 GCA_938003565.1 uncultured bacterium | reverse complement strand
CCCACACGATCCCAGAGTTAATTCGCGATCCATTCTTTCTTCCAGGATTATTTAGAAGTTTTTGGATAAATTTTTACACTGTATTTCCATCCTGGCCCCACGATACTTGGTACTACTTGCTGTATGTTAGTGCAGCGGGCTATATCTTCTACCCCTTGAATGCTCTTCTCGGTAAGAGCAGTTTTACCGGGTTTAAGAGAGGTTGTTTACTGGTTATATACTCCCTACTTCAGGTTTTAGTAATTACTTTGTTTCAACTTTGGTATGCCCAAGAGTTTCCCATTCCTGATGGGAGGTATGTTCAAACTGGTCGAGTAGCTCTAATGCTTTTCGTTTTTATTGGGATTTCAAATTTATTTTGTCTCGCCTTAACTAGTGAAAGACTTAGAGCTTTTATTCTTCTTTTTTCAAGTTTGGCATTGTTTGTTGCACAAACCCTTTTTGCGAATAGTTTTAGTGCAGAGACATACAAACCCAAGTTTTTTGAGTCTGATTTTAAGGTTTCAAGTGGCTTAGATTTTGCTGTTGGAGATATCGATGGAGATGAAGTCGACGAGCTAGTTTTTTTTCATCGAGCTCGAACAAGGGTTTTCTTTGCGAATGCCGATGAATTGCTTGGTAAGTATTCTATTAATCCTAGTTGGACAAGAAAGATAGGTTTGTTTGGAGATAAGTTGTTGGTGGAAGATGTTGTAGGCTCTGAGTCAAGTGATCTGGTTTTTTGGAGGCATGGAGCTAGTTGGTGGAATATTGTAGATGGAAGGAAGTTTGTAGAGCACGACGCAGGAGTATCTAAGTATCGAGATTTTTCGGCCAATCCGGAAACCATATTTTTTCTAAGTCGTAAACAGTCTAGGCCTTTTCTTGTTCCCCAGGAGACGGAAAGTTTGTTTGCGATGTATCATAGGGCAGATCCTAATTTTTGGCAGATTTCTACTCCTAGCGAACTGAGAAGAATAACTCAAAATCAGCAACCAGTAATGCAGGTTTTTGCTAGTGGGAAAGGTGCAGACCAACCGTTTTTATTCTCCTGGTTGGGGGAGACATACTTTGGATCGTATCGTTGTTCGGGTGGTCGAGTCTTGTTAAAATCTCATTTAAGTCAGAATGAAACAAAGTCGCTTCAGGTGCAGGCCGCAGATTATATAGTTGCTGTTGATATGGACTCAGATGGGAAGTCTGAGATTATTTCATGGAATTTGGATCAACATTGCCTAAGCCTTTCTAGTTTTCAGTTTTTGGGTTCGGAGGAGAAGTCATCCTTTCCGACAGGAAGCCAAAAAATTTGCTTTAATAGTGGTAGTGAGAAAATAAAATTTTCTAAACACTCTAAGCTTTTTGCTGCACAGTTCAATTCTCAAACAAGGCTGCTAGCAGTTAATTTTTTAGATGGTACTGTTAATATTCTTTTGGAAGGGTCTTTTCCTTTTTCAAATTGCTCTAAAGATGATTCAGGTCTTTTATCTTGCTATCCAATTGATAAGTTTGACCCTCAGTGGTAGAGACCATTTTTGGATGGCTTCTAAACTACCAGAGTATTTTTGAAGGGTTTTTACTTACAATTCCACTGTTTCTCCATGCTTAGCAGGAGTAGCGTCTAGCTTATGATCTTTATAAAGCGTATCGGCGAACTCAGAAGCAGCATCGGGCTCCCCATGTACCACCTTTACTACCTTTGGTGTCCCTTTACCCGATTTGAACCATTTCAATAGTTCAGTTTTGTCTCCGTGAGCAGACAAACCACTAATTTGCTCCACCGAAGCTCGGACTTTAATCGGGTCTCCAAAGATTTTAATCTCCTCCGCCCCTTCAAGTAAGTCTCTACCTCGAGTGCCTTCAGCTTGATAACCAACAAAGAGAATAGTAGCCTCTTCCTTTGATGCATGGTGTCTGACGTGATGAAGAACTCGCCCCCCTGTCATCATTCCACTAGCGGAGATGATAATTCTAGGTCCTCGCAGTGAGTTTAGGGATTTAGAGTCCTTCCTTTCCTGGCAGAACGTGATGTTGTCAGTGAGTAGTGGATTTGATCCTTCTGCCATGATTTCTCTGGAGTCATCATCGAAGTCATGTTTGAACCTCCGATAAATTCTTGTCGCGTTTACTGCCATTGGGCTGTCGACGTAAACTGGCAAGGTCGGGATTTTACCTTCTCTCTCCATTTTTGCTAGTTCGTAAATCAGTGTTTGGGTCCTTCCAATTGCGAAAGCTGGGATAATAAGAGGGCCTCGCCTTTCTACGACTTTATCAATCACCGCTTTGAGCTCGATACCCACATCGGCTTTGTCTTTGGTCCTGTTGCCGTAGGTAGACTCACAAAGCAGTAGATCTCCCATTTCTACGGAGTCTGGGTTTGGTAGGATTGGAGACCCGTATCGTCCGATATCTCCAGAGAATGTAATTCCTTTCCCATCGACCTCCATTAGTATTGAAGTTGACCCTAATATATGTCCAGCGCATCTCGGTAAAATAGATATTTTAGGGAGAATTTTAGTAGTTTCATCTCGAGGGATTACTTTTATTTGTTTGAGTGTTTCTTTAACATGGCTTAGGCCGTAGAGGGGTTTAGCGGGCTTGTGTTTGGATTTTTTATGTTTATTTACGAATCGAGCTTGTTCTTTTTGTAAGTGCGCACTGTCCGGTAAGAGGAGACTCAGTAACTCTTTAGTTGCAGCAGTACAGAAAATTGGCCCAGAAAATCCATGTCTTACCACCAGCGGTAAATACCCAGTATGATCTATGTGGGCATGGGTTAGTACTATGGCATCTAGTTCGTGAGGATTGAACTCAGGTTTATCCCAATTTTTTAAACGGAGTTCCTTCTTGCCTTGGAAAAGCCCACAGTCTACGAGAACCTTATTACTGTCGTTTTCTACTAGGTATTTTGATCCAGTCACACAACCTGCGGCTCCATAAAAGGAGACCCTAACTGAGGATTTCATGATAGCTTATTCCTTTTGAAAAAAATTGGTCGATTAAAGTGGTTTTAATCGTCTACTAATAAGGGAGCATGCTAATGAAGCCACACCCCCTTGGCAAGAGGTAACCGCTGATGTTCCAGCTATTCTTCGTTGAACACGATTATCCTCGCTGCGGCGCACAGAAGTGCGCCTCGCTTTTCAGAACGTGTTCGCCTCGACTAGCAGAAACCTCATCGGTTATCTGTGTTTTACTAACCTTATATCATTGGTGTTTATGAGAGACTTTAAGCATAATTTACTTAGATTTTTAATCTTTGGTTTTGTTCTATTCTTTTCTGAGGAGAAGGCTTATTCGGAGCAGGAATGTTTGAAGGGAGTTTGCTTTGATAAGGTTGTTCAGGCTTCCAATGTGAAATTGGATTTACTTGGGGTGTCTAGGTTTACTTACTATTTCTTCAAGGTATATACTGGCGCATTGTATTATCCTAAAGATGAAAAATTTGAGTTGGGAGCTAAACCACTTCGCCTTGAGCTACATTATCTTCGAGATATAGATCGTGAGGATTTGATTAAGCCCGCGACTGATTTTTTAAATAAACATTGTAAAGACTATACAAAGATAGCTGATAGAGTGAAGAGAATTAATAAGCTTTATAAATCGGTTAAGAATGGAGATCGATATACACTTCAGTTTTCTCCGGGTGAGGGAACTAGTTTGTCCTTTAATGGAGAACAAGTTGGAATAATTGAAGGGGATGATTTCGCAAAGGAATATTTAGCAATCTGGTTGTCTGAAAAAACAGCAGCTAAATCTTTTCGCGATGAAGTTTTACAAGGGTCTTTAAAATGATATCTCAAACTAGCGCAGTGTTCTCAGGATTTGTTCTTGTCTCTATTGTGATGATTTATTTGTGGGTTCGACAAAAAAGCACCAAGAACTCCGGTGTCGTGGATGTCGCCTGGGCTTACTCTTTTGGGCTAGTGGCTATTTTTTATTCTATTTCCCTGAATGAAGGTGACTTAGGGAGAAAGGTTTTTATTTCTAGTTTAGTTTGTCTCTGGTCTTTTCGATTAGGGACATATCTATATTCAAGGGTAGCGGGAAAGCCTGAGGATACCCGTTATGCTGGATTTCGAGACAGTTGGGGGCAAAACTTTGAAAAATATCTTCTGTATTTTTACTTGTTTCAAGCTCTAACTGTATCGATTCTCTCCCTTACATATTTGAAGTGTATCGCCTGGGACACTCCTCTTTTTCAGCCTTTGGACTATTTGGCTCTTATTATCCTGTTAGTTTCAGTATTTGGCGAAGCCTTAGCTGATAAACAACTAAGTGACTTTAAAAAGGATCCGAAAAACAAGGGTTTAGTTTGTAAGTCAGGCTTATGGAGGTACTCTCGTCATCCCAACTATTTCTTTGAATGGGTTCACTGGTGGACTTATGTTGCTGCTGGTATAATGGCGCCAGGTGGGTG
>CALKYB010000340.1 GCA_938003565.1 uncultured bacterium | reverse complement strand
AGCTTTGCTATTTGATATTTCTTTTGATCTAGCGATAGTTGTATTTTTGCTCATACTACTAAGTTTTGTCGTTTTGTTTGTTTTTGAATATTTGGCGATAAAGCGATTTTACTCCACTCTCAGTGTTACAGTAAAATTTCCAGAACGGATTGTCACCTCTGATGTAACTAAGGTTTTTACCATTCTAAATGGGGCTCCAAGATTCGCTAGCAGAATCTATATTAGACCAGAGCTGAGCCCTTCCTATAAATTATCTCCTTCTAGGCAATACGTTCAGTTTGATAGTTCCGATGATAGTTCGCGAGTGGAGCAAACAGTAGAGCAGGATTTTGTCCCACTCTCACGTGGGGAGATTTCTTGCCTCAGGGTTTGGCTACGACTTGAGTCTCAGTTGGGTCTTTTTACTTGGCAGCTGATTCGGAAGCTAGAGACTCCTGTGCAGGTTAAAGTATATCCTGACTCAGGAACTTCTCTGGGAAAGAGTTTTGATCCACTTCAGCTAAACACTGTTGGTCAACGAAGAATTGATACGTTTCGTGGAGAGGGACGAGAATTTGATAGTCTTCGACACTATACCAGAGGGGATGATTTACGTAAGATTGATTGGAAAAGGACTGCTCGTGCTAGGGACTTGTTGGTTAGGGTCTATAAACCGGAAACCAATCAACGTGTAAATATTGCAATTGATTGTAGTAGGAGGATGTCTGCCCCCATTGATGGAAGACAGCAGTTGGATTTTGCTGTGGATGCCGCTGCGCATCTGGGTAGTCTCGTTAATACTGGAGATGATGAGTTAGGTTTGTTTGCTTTCAATCATAGGATTGTCACAGAACAAAGATTGTCTAAAGGTCGTGGGCGTTATCATTCTTACTTAGAGGCGCTCCGAGGATTAGAAGTCGGGGACTTTGAGCCGGATTACAGTCAGTTGGTAAAATGGGCTAATCGTCAAAGGAAACGCTCACTGATTGTTTTGATCTCAAGTATAGCAACTCCAAAAGCTATTGATGGGATAAGAGCTGCTATGCTCTCTATTAGAAAACGGCACCTACCGCTGCTTGTTGCTAGTAATGATCGAGCCTTGGGGGAAGTGGTGAGCAATTCTGTAAATGGAGAGACAGAGGCCTACATAAACGCAGCAGCCTATGCACGTGTGCAGGAGATTGAGAAGAAGTTTGAGGTTTTAAGAAAGACTGGAATTGATTTCATTCACTCTGATGTGAAGAACCTTTGTTCTGAGGTAAACCGCAAGTATTATGAGCTAAAGATGTCCGGAAGGCTCTAGGAGTGATTTCGTTTGTCTAGTTTTTGGCCTTTTCAGTAAAACTTGCCAGTAAAGAAAGCCTATAAATATTCCAATTACACATTTTGCGACCATTGGAATATTTGGATTGGGTGAGACAAACCCCTCAACAAAACCACAGGGTAGTAAACAAAGAGCCGAGAAGACAACCACCGTAATTGCTGGAGTGGCCCGCTCTCGCAGAGCTTCTCCTCTGGTTTTCGCTCCTGGTTTAAGCAGCCCATCTCCGATAAAGAGGCCACAGCCTCCGGCCACGCCAATAATAGAGAGCTCTAGAAATCCATGCGCGAGAATGAACTCTAATAAACGGCCAGCCATTCCATAGGGATGAATCGCGGCAAATATACCCCCCAGGTGTGCACCATTAAATACGAGGATAATTACAGTAAGAATGCCTCCAGAAACTCCAGTGGCGAACGCAGCAAACGTAACTTTTATGTTATTTGTAGCAATTTGTGACGAAGCAATGGAGTTGATTCCTTGTATGCCATCAGTCCAAATGTGACCACTTTTTAGTTTAGCCGCTGTTTGTTCGTTTATGAAATTCCAGCCAAAATCTGGATTGATCGAAACAAGAAGTGCCGCACAAACAGCGCTAGTGATTGCTACTGCGGCTGCTACAAGTGCATAAGATTTAATCGGTTGGTAGGCTAGGTAGATTTTCTCCAATATTCCTACACTCTTTTCTGATTTGTTCCCGGTTCCATATAAGAGTCTTCGACCTTGGAATACTAATTGGCCGGCAATCTGCTTTTCATTGGTCTCGGGGTAGTGAGTTTGGAGCCAAGCGTAGATAGAACATACTTCTTGGTAGGACTTGAGGGCTCGGTCTAACTTTTCTTTTTTGACTGCAGAGCCGTCAATGGCTGAGTAGTCGGATGTGGCCCTATCGAAGTGCTCGTTGAGGCTTGAAAAATTATACTCATTACTCATATTATTCTCTTAGAGTTCGCTTCGGCTTGGATTGTTTAAAAATTTCAATGAGAAACTCATCATCGGAATGATAGCTACTGCTTTCTATGCCAATTTGTTCAATTAGAGGCTGCAGTTCAGAGAGAAATGAATGTTGGAGAACTGATTTATGACTTTTGAAGAAATGTTCTCTGCCATCTAGGTATCGTCCTAAACGATGGTGCAAGTCAGCATCAATTTCTAAAGCGTTTTCGTTCTTTTGGAGAGCCGATATCGTACTAGGTTTCTCCTCATAAACGACCAGGGTTCCAGCAGCGATGTCTCCAATTCTTTGCCGATGACTATTTGACATAGTACTAAAAAGTGCAACTACTCCGAAAAAGGGTAAATTGTCGACCAACAGTAAAACATTTCTAATAGCAGAGCTAGTAAAGTTCACCCGGAGGCCCTCTTTAGAAACTACACGTAAACCAATTAGTTTTTTTCCCGGAGTTACTCCCTCTCTATATACTTCAAAAAATACCGCGTAAGACCATTCTACGATGAAGGCAAACAATATAACTAAGCTAATTTTAAAATTAGAAAACGAGTCAAAGTTGATTCTACTTTGACCCTCTTCAGTTGGAAGAATATTAGGTATGGAATCAAAGAGTTTGGAATCTTGATTGAAGTAGTAAATGATTAAAAGAATAGAGCCAATAAAGAAGTATCTTATTGCTAGATCCATAATATACGCGAGGCAGCGACTACCGTAGCCGGCTGGCTTGAGGTTTAATGAAATAGCGTCTTGAAGGGTAACTCGCATAGTATCGTTCTAAAAATTCATAGGTTTGCAGAAGTTTAGCGCTCTATTGTTTAACGGCCTAGGGATGTAATTTCTATAGGCTAGCTTTTGCGGCCAAAAGAGCAGTAATGCCTAGATCAAGGCAAGTTTGATGGGCTGGGGGGTGGCGGTTTGGTTAGAAAATTTGTAGTTTTTCTTTCTTTTCACCGGAGGGGAATTTTATTCCGAGAACAAAGTTGTCAACCATTTGTGCAGGTGACAAATACTCAGCTCCAAGAAATCCAGTAGGTTGTATCTGACGAAGAAAGGTTGAGGCTGCTACGGTATAGAGGTCTCCGGTTTTTTTATGGGTCCAGTGCCAATCTTCTTTCGAATGCCCAGTTTCTCGCCCATCACCTATCTCGGTATAGGTTTGATTGAAACCAAGTGCAGGGGCATTTTCTTTTAGCCATTGATATTCAGCAGCTCCTTTTTCGGTGAGAAAATACTCCGGGTCAGTTGAAAGTAAGTCTATATCTGTTCCATAGTGATGCCTAGAGAGCCCCGGAGGAGCAGAGAACTTGAGAATCTCCTCTATTCTTTCTCGTGGATCGGGGAAAGCTTCCTTTAAGTTTACCCCTTGAACTAGAATTGTTCCACTAAACTTCCCATCCCAAATAGCCTTTTGGCGTTCAAAACTTCTGTAGCCAGAAAGAATTTCAAGTCTGATGCCGTGCGGTAACTCGGCAGTTCTTACATTTGCAGCCGCTTCCTTTAGTTTTAAAAAATCTTGGTAAACTTCCTCTAGTACGTACATTCCAGGTTTATTAGCAAATTCTCTGGGAATGACTATAAAGTCTTTTCGTTGATCTGGGGGTGTTAGGCCCATTACATTTGCTAAAGTGATGCCCCCAGAGAACATGGAAAGTTCTGGAAGAACTATTTTGGTTGTTGAACCTGCCTTTTCGTTTCTCTGTTCCTTAGGTTTTGAGAGCTTTGATAGCTTGGGAAAAGGGGTTTTGTTCTGTAGCTTTTCTCGAAGTTCTGTTCGAATCCGGTCTTGCTTAAGAAACATTTCCATCTGCTTCTTAGTAATTTGATTGAGTTCTTGAGGATTCGACCCTGATTTTGCTTGGTTGGTCAGTTTCCGATTCAGTGCTTTCGAATTAGGTACGGGCGGTTTCTGACGCTCCTGCGCCTGCCATTTAGTAATTCTCTCTTGTAGGAGTCTTTCTTGTAGAAGGTCGTCCTGCGGATTTTTACTTAGTTGTTGTTCTGATAGGTCTGACATATTTAAGTTATCAATTTATTAATCTACCCATCTTGAAATAGATTTCGGCATCAGTATTCTTCTCTACCTTGTTATGTATAATTCGAGTGGAAGTGAGGCTAGTAAGTATAAAACTTTGAAATTATTGCAGATTTTGCCAGCAAATGCCGGCGCGGTTGCTCAAAAAGACTTAGAATCTCAAAGTTGATAGATTTAGCTTAGAGGTAGTCTGCTGCATTTCTTTGAATTTAATTCTTCCGAGTATTTTTTATAATAATCACTATAAGCTTCTTTATGTAACGGAGCTTATAGTGGGCAAATGAAGGTTTTGCTCGTTACGTTTCGGCAACAATGAGGACTTTGTTTTGATCGAGATTAACAAACGGGAATGGCCATACCTTAATTTGTCAGGGGTGAGGACTCTTTAGTTAGTTTAGGTTGATTTTGCCCACTTAATATTTCCTCATTTCTTACTATTTTTATTCTACCCAAGGTCGATCTTCGATTTCTTGGCCACTAATTGATTGGTCGGATTGTAGAAGATCAAAAGAGTCTGGTTTAGATACTTTAGCGGAGCTTTGTCTTTCTATGCCCGCAGCTTCTTCAATAGTGGATGCAAGCCATCTAGCTGCTTGTTTGGAGTCAATCATGCCAACCAGAGTTTTTGTTTTATCTAAGGTGATAGAATAGTAGGAAGTGTAGTCATCACCGTTGCTGCCAGAGGCAGAATGTTTAAATCTAATCTCACTTTTCTCATTAAGGTCGTATAATGTTACCTTTTTATACATGGGAAGAGTTGTAGTAATTTCTAGAGATTTTTCGCTAACCTGGATTACCGTCGTTGTTAAGAAATTTACGACAAAGAACCCTAGTAATAAATTGAAAATTGATATTACAAATATTGGGAAAATTCCTATTTTGAAATGAATTGCGGCCAGTAGACCTATAAAAAATATAGCAGAGAATATGAGTAGGGAAAAATAGACTCCCGGAAGGCGATTAAGCACAGATGGAACGGTGATACTAGTTTTGCCTCCTGAAGGTCCTTCTACCCTAAACTTACTATCTTCAATAAGTTCTTCAACTGGTCTAGTTTTTCCTTTTTCAACTGGCAAAGGATTCATTTCCGTGACTTCGGGACTACTGTCCTTTGTTTGAAATACGGGTATATCGAAGCTAGTATCTAGATCTGATCCAGCTAGTTCAGATTTAACGACCAAGCTCCAATCAATATTATTTTCCAGCTCATCCGAGGTGGGTCTAGCGCTATAGGGAATACTGAATTCTACAGGGATTCCTGAATGGCTTAAGTTTCCAACAGTCCTTGCATCAATTGTGAGTTCATCAGCCCAAATTAGTCTTTTATTGTTTGTGTCATCATTCCCTCGGGAAGGTTCGGTTTCGAAGCATTGAAGTTTAAAACAAATATCATTTTCTAGGTTTAGGGAGTTTCCAGTGACAAATGTCGCGCTAAATAGACCACCAGTGACTCCTGGAAAAGTCTTGAGTTGTAGAGTAGCTGCTCCAATTTTTTTGTAGGAAAGAGTTTTTTGTATAGCCCAGCGGAATAACAATAGACCGCAAAAGGGAAATAAAAGAGCAAGAGCTGCAAACTTTTCTCCACCGGTGAAAGCTTTGTATGCAGGTATCATAGCTGGCAGGGTGAGGGTGTTCCAGATTATAGCAAAAGGCCATAGGAACAAGAATGTGAGTTTACCATTACACTTAATACTCCCGGTTTCCCAAATTTTTCTCCACTTCCAAGGTTCTTCTGGGTGACGGGCTTTTAGCTTATTCTCGTAAACAGAAGTTTTATATGCCCAGGCTACTGCAATAAGGCCTATGACTCCAACCATGCCGAAAACTAGAGCAAAACAACCCCATAAGAAAACATAGTCCCAAACTATAGTGCGAAAAAGAACTGCCTGATTTGGATTGTCTGGATTGTAAAAGCAATTGATGGATTTTCCTAGCCTCTTCCTCTCTAGAATCTCGCTCTCCCAACTAGCAAGAACAAATCCTGAGAATCCTCCTCTATTCCTAACACCTGCCTTTCGTCCCTCATAGGTTTTGGAATTGACTTGGTAGCTATAGATAGTTGAGATATAGGGCTCTTCGGCGCTAGAGTTTGACTTAATATAGCTGACATTTGCTGGAGTTTCCTGCCAGCTTGACAGGCTTTGAACTTCTCCGAGGTGCTTTACTATTTTCCAGGAAGCCATACATCCAACACAGAGAAATGGCAGAAAGAAGAGAGAGAAGAGTAGAAACCCCAGTTTAGATTTATTGTCCATTGTCTATTTCAAGCCCTTCGCTGTGGTTGGCCATCATGGGAAATATTCGATTGTGAAAAGTACTAAATAACGATTTTACCCCATAGAAAATCCCTTCGATTAGACTGGTTAATTTAGTCTAGGAAGATTTCGCTGTGTTTTATAATTCGACCTTTTTCATGAGAATCTAAAGGGTTCTATGGACAGCAGCACCCTTGTTTAGGTAGTAAAAATAGTAAGTAAAGTTAAGAGTTTAGGGTGTTGAGGGGGTTTTTGGATGGCTTCTAGAAAAGATTTAAGTCGGGTGAGTATGGGTAGCATTTGAAACTACCCATACTCTATCTCTTGAGCAGAGAGATTTAAGCCCCCTCAAAGTCTGCGAAAAGTGGAGTTTGTTGAAAGAATCTGCTTTTGATTCTCCTGTATATGGTGAGTAGCTTACCGTCTCCTTTTTCAATCAGGGATGAAAAGATAACAACTAGGAGTCCAAATCCCCCAAATACCATCCAACCATTGACTGATTGTAAAAGAATGGCCAGGTCGATTTGGACAATTAATGTAGTTGCGATTCCTATAATCCCAGCGAGAAAGGAAAGAAATGAAACTTTCTCGTAGCCGTATACTATAGCAAAGGTCGAAGCTAACAGGGAGAACAAAAGTGGAATGAATATAAATGAACTTTCCAACATTCCCACAATTCCTAGAAATACCAAGCTTAGTACTCCAAGAGTTCTGTAGTTGTTGCCAGTGCCAAGAGATATCCTAGCTAGAAGAAAACAACCCAAAGCAAACATAGTTCCTGATACTTGTGGTTCAAAAGGAATTACAGCACTTGTCGAGTTTGCAATTTCCACTGAAAATGCAAACAAAGGAAAAATTGCTAGTGCTTGAACCCATCTTCCCAGTTCTTTGAATAGGTTTTCGACATTGTCCAAGAATCTGTGAGGCAATGTTGCGAGGGCAATAGCTAGGAAAAGGCAAAGCACTGCCTCAAAAAGTGAAGTAGTTGGATAAAGCAGGTAGTTTCTTCCGAGAAGCACGGCAAGAGATATGAAAGGAAAAGACCTTGCGATATATCCCTCAAAGGTGCAAAGGGCCGAATCTTTGGTAAAGTACTTATTGTCGATAAAGGCTAGTGCGCAAAAAGCCACAAACCCAATAACACCCACAATTGAGGCGTCACGAATCGGAATAATTAGCAATAAACTAGATGCGAAGTAGGTCCCAGTCATTATTATAGCTTTACTTCGTGCCATGACACTCATCGCTAAGTATACTACACCAAGCATTACTCCCATTACCATTATACTAACGAGTATTAGTGATGATTGAGTTTGAACCGGTGCGAACTCAAGAAATGAAAGAGCTCTTGAAAAAGATTCAGCCTTACCGGTAAAACTAGCGTATATAATGGCGCCTAATTGAGCGAAGTGAACAGGTAGGAAGCTTGCGGAAGTGCCTAGCAAGGTTCTGGCTCCTTTATCTTCCTTTACTTTAAGCCCTAGTAGGAAACCGACAGCTGAGAGAATCACACTAAAAATTAAAAATTTTAAACTTTTCTCAACTCCCGAGAATCCACTCCAGCCTTGAAATAGGTAGACTCCGGCTGAGACAAAAAGCATTAAGCCTCCAAGTATTCTAAGTAACTGGGCAAGGGACTGGACTAGAGGTTTTTGTTCAGTCAACGGTTGGGCATCTAGCCCAACCTCTGCTTCGTTAAATTTTTCTAACCTTTCTAACCTTTCTAAATTTAGTTTTTCGATGTTCATTTTCTTTACTCCATTACTACTAACTTCTTTTCTGAAGCCGATTTGAA
>CALKYB010000339.1 GCA_938003565.1 uncultured bacterium | reverse complement strand
CCAAAACAACCCTTTTGGAGAACAACATTATCAACCAGGAGGAGCACAAAGAAGTGGATAGAGTTTTGGATGCGGCAGCCTTAACCTATGTTGCTGCTACAATCTCTGCGGTAGCAGGACTAGTTTTTTACCTTTTTCGGCTAGGGCTTATTGGCGGGCGAAGATAAATTTAGTGACCTTGTTGGCGCTTAGCCAACCCCATTACGACCTCATGCAATCTCTGGGCTGACCAGAGGCTGAGGTTTTTTTATGCCTTGCTCAGGACCCGTGACTATAATGAACACGACAATGCTTAAGGGAGATTTATCGTAGCTCTAGCGTAGTTCTTGCCACGACCTCCTCCTTAGCTTCTAAATCCGCCCTAGTTGAAAACCTTCTTTCAACAGGTTAAAGTATACAAACTTAATATTGACCTTTCAGGGAGGAAATTGTGTCGCTTCGAATATCAATAAAATCTTCTAACTTAGAATCTTTTCGACCAGTTGTTAAGGACTATAACAAAACTGAGGTGGTTATAGGCCGACATTCCAGCAATGATTTTGTACTAGATCAGGAAGGTGTCTCTGAGAGACATTTACGTATCCGCACCACTGGTAGCGACTCCGACGGCTCGAAAAGAATTTTCGTAACCGATCTCGGGAGTGCTTCAGGAGTTTTAGTTGGCGACAGCAAAATAAAGGCCTATAAAGAAGTTGAGATTTCGGCAGAAGACGAAGTAAAGATTGGGGAGTTTACACTATGCCCTTCACTTTATCGCTCGTCTTCTCAGGACAGTTCTAAGTTTTTTGCAAAATCCAAAAAGAAAACTGGATTTTTCAAACAAGCCCCGAAAGCAAAAGAAAAGGAACCAATTAAGGTAATTAAAGTGGCAGAAGATAAAGGAAAGGTGAAGGGTAGCGGCTTGATTAAAAAGGTAGCCAATGGCTTGGATGTATCTATCGCTGAGAACACCTCGAGCAAACTAAGCTTAGCTAACGTATTTAAATCAGCTGGGTCCTCAACAACTGGAACCTCTAGTCCAGAGCAAACTGAACCCGTAACATCCCAAAAAAGCCAATCTATCAAACTTGTAGATTCCCCAGAGCCGAAAGCGGAAAAAGCAAAACCACTCGAAGTTAGCAAGACTTTCGTTGAAAAATCGCAGCCCGTCGTCTCTAGCCTCTCAAGCACCAAGAGTGGTGAGAGCCTTCATAGAATCGGCACTAGTGACATTCTTGACTTTGATTTCGAAGCCAAGGCCCTGGTCGCCCTCAAAGGTCAAATAGTCCACAGAGGCTCACCGCTAGAAGGTGTAACGGTTGACGCAGGCATCCACGGCAAAGCTGTAACAGGAGAAAATGGGAGCTTTAACCTAGGAGACTTCCCTGAAGCGACTCCTTTTAAAATCTCTGTTTCTAAAAATGGATACAATTTTGCCTGCCAAAACCCAGAGGGGGAACTAAACCCGTCTAACAAAATAGAATTTGTTGCCACAAAGCTCTTAAATGTTAGTGGAAGAGTTTCCCACAAAGGGCAGGGCATTTCTGGTGTAGAAATTGACTGTGGACGTTTTGGAAAAGTTGTAACTGATGATTCTGGACGCTACACAATTCGGGATATTCCAGAAGAGACCGAGATTAACTTGGAAGCCAAAAAGGATGGTTTTCAATTTTCAAGGGTTGTCTGCGCTAGGTAGAAGAGGGAGCTCTTCTATTCACACTGGCTAGCAAGCAGCGATGCTGCTTGCAGCTATTTTAATTTCTAGGCAGCTTTTTGAGCAACTGAAACGTGTTCGGTTACTTCATCGTTGACCCTATCAAATAGTTCAACTAGCGCACTTTCTACATCTCTTGGATCTAGAACTGCCTCTTCCTCTGCACCGCCAATAACGGTCATGAAACAGTTGGAACCAGCAAAGATATTTTGCTCCATTAACTCACAAGCTTCAATTAAGTGAATCTCTGAATTTCTCTCAAGAAGGCCAACTACAGTCTCAAATCTAACACTAAGAGCCGCAACGATTTTTCTAATTAAGCCTAGAGTCTCAAGTCCTTCTTTAGAGATATGAACTCTGTTTGTTGGTAACTTACTTTCAATGGTATGGATCTCAGTTTGAGACTCTGAAATAAGCTGTCGATAAAGAGATAATTCCTTCTCCATCTCTCTGACGATACGTTTGTAGGATTTTTGACCTCGAAGAATTTTTAAGAGAACTCCAGACAGGCAAAACAAAGCTGCTGCCGCCAATATAAGCAAAACGGCTTTTGCTATAAGAGGATCTGTTGCGTCGGACAAGACCTGCATCCCGTGCTTTAGGTAGAGAAAGTTTACCAATAGAAGAAATAAAAATAGTACTGGAGCACTACCTCTTTGATTACATTTGGTTTTGAAATTAAAACTACTCATTTGCTTTACTCAAAATTAAAACCTTACAAAATTGCCTTTCAAAAATTGCTATAATTAAAGCCTACACCCTCTTATCGAATATTCACGGCAAAGTGCTTCATTAAGGCAAAAGTTTCAAACCCCTATAATTATTATTTTTTTTATTTTTTTGGTGTTTATTTCCTAAATTTTTAACAAACGAACGACCATTCGGTGCTAAAAATACTCCCAATTCCTGCTTGAGGGGACCAAGCGCTAACACCATCTAAGTACTCAAATCTAAGTACTCAAATATACTGCGCCTCATTTAAATTTCGGTATTCAACAATATTTTCAATAAGCGCAGTATAAGCCGAGCGGTAGCGACGCCATTAGACTGCGCTGCTCAACAGAACTACTAAAAACCGAAGTCATAGTGGTTTCAGTATATTTAAAAAATTCCCTAAAATAGCCTTTCCTGACTCGGTTAAGATAGACTCCGGGTGAAACTGAACACCTACCAAGGAGTGATATTGCTGGTGCCGAAAAGACATAACAATGCCGCTCTTGGTGGAAGATGTAACTTCCAGACAGGACGGCATTGAACGGGGCTCAACAACCAGTGAATGATAGCGTCCTACATTTATACTTCTAGCTAATCCCTTAAAAACTCCCATTCCATCATGATCTATTTTAGAAACCTTGCCATGGCAGGGAAGACTAGCCCGAACAATCTCAGCTCCAAATGCTTTAGCTATTGCCTGATGTCCGAGACAAACTCCTAAAACAGGAATTTCTTTGTAAAACTCTTTTACCAACTCTACTGAGATCCCAGCTTCCTTAGGTGTGCACGGCCCAGGGGATAGAATTATATGACTAGGCCTTAGAGTATCGATTTCTGCCAATGATATTTTATCATTTCTTTTGACTTCAATCTCCAGCTCAGAACCACTAACCTCAGAAATATATTGATAGAGGTTATAAGTAAACGAATCATAGTTATCGATTATAAGAATCATTAATCTTTATCAACTTTCAATAAATCAATCAGAGCCTTAGCCTTCCAGGAACATTCCTCATCCTCTCTCTCTGGCTGAGAATCATAGACAACCCCACAGCCCGCTTTAATAATGAGTTCATTTCTGTCTTGAACTACTGAGCGTATAATCACAGAAGATTCCAGCTCACCCTCAGCAGTGAACCTAAAAACGGAGCCGCCAAAAACACCTCGCTCTCCCTCGAGTTCTTCAATAATTTGCATAGCTCTAATCTTTGGTGTTCCTGTAAGGGTTGCAATCGGAAAACAAGCTCTTAGGGCTGAGAATAAAGTTTTTCCATCCTCCAGTTCAGAAACTACTTCAGAAACTAAATGATGCACATCCCGATAAGTTTCTGCCTGCAATAACTCGCGAGGCTTTACAGAGCCAATTTTAGAATGCCGACCTAAGTCATTTCGAACATGATCTACCAACATAAAATGCTCTGCTCGCTCTTTCTCGTCATCAAGTAACGCCAATAATTGAGCTTTATCCTCTGCTGGAGAATCTTTTCTCGGATAAGTTCCAGCAACAAGCTTCATTGACAGCTCACTGCCGGAATTAACCTTTAAAAATCGCTCGGGAGACGATCCAACGAGAGACCAATCCCGACTTCC
Source organism: uncultured bacterium (assembly GCA_938003565.1). Lineage (GTDB taxonomy): Bacteria > Bdellovibrionota_C > UBA2361 > SZUA-149 > CALKYB01 > CALKYB01. The sequence continues at coordinate 3,594 of CALKYB010000339.1, read as the reverse complement.
AATACAAAATTGGAAAGGAGAGGGGTTAGACCTAACCAACTTCTTATAGAACCCAACAGGATCATAGCCAGAGGCTACAGTTGTCCAAGTGTTTGAGAGCACTGCTTGAAAAACATCCCCTGCAGAAATATACCCTTTTATTTTCTCAACCATTCTAACAAATTCAGCTTTGGAAAATCTTCGCCTAGCTTTACTCGTATTTTCAACAAAGAATTCCTCTGGTTGATAGTCTTCCAAAGCAGAGAAGATCCTGTCATCTAGATCCTCTCCTAAAACTCGATCCCATACCACGGTCAATTCATTTGTCCGGTAATCTAGACTAACCACCGCACTCGGAAACATAACCAACAGATCCGGATCGCTTGTCTCAGGTCTAAGGCCAACAACGGGCTCAAAATACCTAGCAGCATCATAAGAGAGAACTCCAAAGCACTGAGCTAGATCTGTTCCTCTGTCGCCAACCTGAAAACTCTCCGCCCACGCACTAAACTCGTTTTCAAAAATTGAAACTGGATCCTCTGAGGAACGTGGCTGAGGTGCAGACCGCAATTCATCTGCTTTCCTAAACCCTACTTCCCCCTGCTTAACTGACAAAATTTTCTCGACACGAACAACAGCGAAACTGTTATTGGGAGGTAGGGGACTATCTTGACTGAGAGAGTCCAAATTTCTTTGACCAAAACCAGGAGAGTCTTCTCGACTTTCCCAAAGAAACGTAGCTGCCTTAGAGCATAAACCCTTGGCTGATAAGCAATCTACAATTTCGGCAAGAGACAAACTTAGCGAAAGTTCACGTTGACTAGTCTTAAGATTCTTTATCTGTTGCTGAAACTTTTTCTTCAATTGCTCGAGCTATCTCTTCTTCACCACGCTCCGTATAACGCATCGTGGTTCTAACATCACTATGCCCCAGAGCTTGAGCAACTAGCCTAACATCCTTTGAGCTCTCTAACAGTCCATGGGCAAAAGTATGTCTTAGCTTATGTGGGTGCAAGTTGCTAATATCTTCATTGCTCAAAGCCTGAGCTTTCTTACCAAAAGAAGCAATAATTCTCCAAATAGTTTTAGGTGACAAGCCAAAACTTGAAGGATCACTCAAGCTAGCATTGTAACTACTCAACAAAACGGGAAATTTCTCCAAATCAGCCTTTGGGATACTGGAAGCTCCCGGGTACTTTTTTTGAAGCTCCTTGTCCCTAGCAATCAAATAGTCTTTAGTCCGAGCTCGAATATTAGAATCCAAATAAACATTTCTAAACTTTCGACCCTTAGTTTTAACATTCTTCAACCATTCTAAATCTGAGCTCAACTGTCCCATAACAAGAAGTCTAACTTCGTCAGCTCTAAGGCCTGTCGCTAACAAAAGCTCCAATAAAAAACTATTTCTATTGGCCGCATAGCTGGGTTTCTTGGATTCAGAATACACCGAACGAATAGCCTGACCCAGAAGCTGAACTTCTTTCACATTCAAACCACTAGGTTTTGAAGCCTGTAGGGTAGGGCCCTTGGCTTCCCTTGCCGGATTAATAAAATCATGGACTCGCTCAGCCAAAGTTCGACCAAAGTGCTTTACCGTTGCTAGTCGCCTAGAAACCGTAGCTGGAGCATCTCCAACACCAAGACGATAATCTACGAAATCCTTTGTGGACTGCAGAGTCCAAGCGGAAACTTTAACTTGGGAGGACTCTTGACCAGGGCCAGCCAAAAACTCCAAAAAATGCCCTAAATCATAGCGTTTGGCCCTAGCAGTGTGACCTTGGCCCTTTGCATAGTATTTTAGATAGTTCTCTATGACATCTTTTAAAGACTCTACCTGAAGGCGCTCACTCGAGGGAGCTGAAGGCAACCGAATGGTCTCGACCTCCTCGGTGAAAAGGGAAACTTCAAGTGTTTTGCCACTAGGGAACTTAGAGTGCTTATCTCGTTGTTCGCTAACAACTAAAATTTCCTTATTCTTTTCATCCATGAAAGTAATTATCACGCGAGATGTCTCATCCCACAAGGTATTTACTTTGTTTTTGTAGCTTAAAGTTTACAACAAAGAACTCAACCTAGCAGACTTAGGGGCACGCGCTCCCGCCCGCAAAACCACTTCCAAAGGTCTAAATAATTTTAATGGTTTAATGGAGGACAACTCACTCCATCAACAGAATTCCAACCCCATCCGTCATTTTTACCTTCATGGGTATAGTCACAGTTTTCAAATGAGCTCTCATGTTCCTGACGCTCCTCCTCTCGAGCCTCAACCCCATGCAGAAAACCTCCGCTCCTGGTTTGGATTCTACAAGATCGAAAGCCCAGGCCATCTTTAAAATCTTCCCAGCCATACCCTTGACCTTCTGAAGTATCCCCAGAGTTTATGCAATAGGGAAGGGCGCCATCTGACGCTTCACCGTTAGAAGCATCATTATGATCTGATTCAACCATGCCTGCTCCCGAAGCAGCTCCAGGAAAACCATCCAATAGGCTTCCTACTATACTAGTAATCCCGTTTGGGTCGCTAGCTGAAGCCGAACAAGTATTACTCTTTATTTCGTTTCCTGTGTAGATATCTCGGACTTGACCGGAACGGTAACAAACATGACTATCACTCTCATAGGCCTCACAAGCATCTTCGAACCTGGCATGTCTTACATAGCCACTAAGCTTCCCGTCAATCTCTTCTCCAGCCACTGAACAAACTCGAGAGTGACTTAGATCGGGCAACTTCGCCGATTCTCCGATTTCAACACTCATATGTCCCCAATCATTAAACAAAGGTCTTATATAGATACCTCGATGAGGAATCGAAAATCTCTTAGAAACTCCAGCAGAGCCAGCAATTCGAGTATGCGAATCAATGCCCAAGTCAGGGTTGGATTCAAAAATGAGCATTTGAGAGGAAGAATGAGACCCGCCAAATTGGTATGCAACATACAAAAAAGAATTTGAATGAGGCAATGCAATCTTCAGCGTCAACGGATACTTCGTCACAGTTGGAACTCTATTTGTCAAAGGATGAGTATTAAAAGGAGCAATTTTATATAAACCAAAATCTTTAATGGAGATACTTTGCATATCAAAATTCCATCCCAGTTTATCCTGATAAGCTGGATTAAATATTGGGTAGGGATTCAAAGTATTGTTGGGCCCCATGACTGAGTTTCTTTCAATACTATCATCAATCAAATTTATAGCATGCCCGAATCCCAAATTATGTCCCAGCTCGTGCGCCATAGTTTTTCCGAGATGAGAGGACTCAGCGTTAAAATAAATTGACTCACACCGCTGGCCAAAACAACCAAGCTCAGCAACTGCCACAAACTGAGCACAAAACTTAGTTAGAAAAACCTCTTCCTGGGGCACAATATACTGCACAAAATCATAACCACTAGTCCTAACACCATTGTCAACAAGTGTTTTTAGCATCTCATGTCTAATTTCGTAGAATTTGTTCTTGTCCTCGCAATAATAGGAAACGGGCTTTCGTAGAGACAAAGTAAAAGGTCCAACAATATCCCCACCATCAGAGGGGTTGCTCTTTCCACCTATCGTAAACAACCCGGAAGAGCTCGCCCGAAAGATATACTTTGCGCGATTTAAGGCAGCTGCTAT
>CALKYB010000338.1 GCA_938003565.1 uncultured bacterium | reverse complement strand
TCCGCTTCAAAAGCTGGCCTCCATCGAGCACTTGAAAAATCAGGCGCATCCACCTCCCACTCGCACTTTGCCCAACTGGTAAGGGATTTCGCCGGCGATCCAAACTATTACTCGTTTGTACATTGCGATGGTGCTGGCACGAAGTCCATTGTCAGTTACTTGGCTTTCAAAGAAACTGGGGATACCTCCTGGTTCTCAGGTCTTGCACAGGATGCTCTAGTAATGAACCTTGACGATGTAATCTGTCTTGGTAAGCCAGAAGGACTTGTTGTTTCAAACTTAATTAACAGAAACTCTTCACTCGTTAACGACGACATCCTCTCTGAGATAATCGCCGCCTATATGCGCTTGCAGGCAGACTTAGCTAAGTATGGAGTAACTTTTGACCTTGGTGGTGGCGAAACCGCAGATTGTGGGGACATTACAAGAACAATAGCAGTTGACGCTGTAATCGCTGGTAGAATCGCAAAAGAAAATCTTCTTAGCACCGACAACATAGCTCCCGGAAATCTTATTGTTGGCCTGTCAGGAGCTGGACAAGCTAACTGGGAGAAAACTCCGAATTCTGGTATCGGATCAAATGGCCTTACCTTGGCAAGACATACATTGCTACAGAATTCTTACGCTAAACAGTTTCCGGAAGTTGTAGACCCAGAAGTTGACAGCAGTGCCATATACCAAGGACCCTTCTCCGTCCTCGACAAACCAAGCGGACTAGGCTCTAGCGTAGCCGAAGCCTTGCTATCTCCAACGAGAACCTTCGCACCAGTTCTTCTGGGGGCCTTTGAAAAGTATTGGGATAGTATCAACGCATGTATTCATGTCTCTGGAGGAGCACTCAGCAAGGTTCTTAGGTTTGGAAAAGGAAACCACTATATCAAAAACGACCTAATAGATGCGCCTGAAATATTTAAACTAATTCAGAAAACCGGTGATATCAGCTGGCAGGAAATGTATCAGGTATTTAATATGGGCCAGCGTATGGAAATATACTGCGATAGCGCCGCAGCCGAAGGCATAATTGCAATTTCAAAGTCTCTTGGCGTTGACGCCAAAATAATTGGACACGTTGAGGAGAACTCTGAATCTAAAACTGAGAACCGAGTCACAGTAGAGAGTGGTGAAGGAAAGTTCACCTACACCCTCTAGACATGTGATCAATAGCGAGAACTTGCAACGATCCACTAATGCCAAAAGACAAGCCCAAAAAAGAACCTCTCTCAAATGATATAGTTAAAGATCTAAGACCCAAGGGATCAATCCTAACAAACTCTCGTTGGGGCAACTCTGACTGTTCAGACTACGACGCTCCCCGCCCCGACCCCATCTCTCAATCTAGCCTTTGTGGTAGATTCTTCGATCAAGCAGCCTCGGGAGCTGAAAGAGTTTTTTCAACAACTCTGAGCTTAGATGAAGGTAAAACTCAAAAACTCACCTGGACCGAAGCTGCGGTTGAAGTGGCCCGAGTGGCATTTTTTCTTAAAGAAAAACTTGGAGTTAAAAAAGGAGACCGAGTTGCAATTCTGAGCTACACCAGAGCTGAATGGGCGATAACAGATCTAGCGATATTAAGCCTAGGAGCAGTCTCAACTCCCATCTACCACTCTCTGACCGACTCAGAAGCTGCTTACGTTCTCTGGAACTCTCAAGCCGATATTGTGTTCTGTGAAAACCAAGCTCAGCTTGAGAAGCTTGCTGAAATTGATTCAAGCCCCTCCGAAATCCCCAGCAATGAAATTTTCGCCGGAGGAGAAGTCCAGTTATCCATTAAGGCATTAATTGCCTATGAGGAAGTTGAATCAGAACAGTTCCAAGCCAGACTGTATTCCTTTAAGGACATCATAAACTCAGGTCGCTACTCAAATGCAGTTGAAACATCTGAGATAGTCGAGATTATTAGAAAAGAAGCCTCTCAAGTCCAGAGAGATGACCTAGCTTCAATTGTTTATACCTCAGGAACCACAGGCGTTCCTAAAGGTGTGATGCAAACCCATGAAAATCATTTGAGTTTACTAGAAGGTCTCATTTTAAGCGGCTTAATCGGCAGCGGGAATGGAATATTCCTTTTTCTCCCCCTCGCCCATTCTTTCGCCAGGTTTATCTTCTACGGAGCGATGGTAACCGGCGGAGACTTAATTTTCCCAGCAATAATTAGTCGGAAAGAATCCGAGTTTGATGCCAAACAACTTTTCTCTGACATTCGTGAATCCAACCCAACTATTCTCCCATCAGTTCCGCGAATCTATGAAAAAGTGATGACAGCGATTCAAGGCAAAACTTCAGCAGCCGGGTTCCTACGCAGACCCGTAGTCTCATGGGCGATTGACACATGGCAGCCCCTGACTAAAAAGAATCAAGAAGCAAAACTAAATTTTCTCGAAAGAATTAGCCATAAAATTTCTGGCAAGATCGTCTCGAAAATCAAACGCTCCGTTTTTGGCACCAATCTATCCCATTGCGTTTCAGGTGGAGCACCATTGGATGAAAAAGTCTCCCGATTCTTTGACTCTTTAGGGATTGTAATTCTTGAAGGCTACGGACTTACAGAGACAACTCCCGCCCTGAGCGCTAACTCACTCTTGAAAAATGCATACGGATCGGTCGGTCGAGTTTTTAAAGGAGTTGAAGTAAAACTCGCTGCAGACGGAGAGCTACTCGCTCGCGGACCAAATGTAGCTATTGGCTACAACCGCATGCCTAAGGCCACCGCTAAGGCCTGGTCTGAAGACGGTTGGTTTAGCACAGGGGATATTGCTGAAATTGATGCCGAAGGATTTATTCGAATTACTGACCGTAAAAAAGATTTAATTGTGAATGCGGGAGGTAAAAACATTGCTCCGCAGAAAATTGAAGGGAAATTGAAAACAATTCCTTATGTCTCTCAGGCTTTAGTTTTTGGAGACCGCAAACCATACCTGGTTGGCTTACTAACTTTGGACAGTGAAAACACACTAGCCTGGGCCAAACGCACCTTTCCTAACCAAGATAACGATCTTAAATCTCTATCAGAAAACCCCAAGCTTCGAGAACTTCTAGACGACGAAATCACTATCATTCATGAAGACCTAGCAAGCTATGAAGAAATAAAGCGTTACCGAATACTTGTTGAAGACTTTACCATCGAGAATGGTCTACTCTCTCCCACCCTTAAGTTGAAAAGAAAAAAAGTTGTCGAAAAATACCTGGATACCATCGAAGGAATCTACAGAGCATAAATATACAGAGAATTGCCAAACTTTTGAGTAATCCTAGCTATCTACCTATTTGTTGATTATTTTACTGCATTTGTTACAATTCTCACAGAACAACGTTCTCTAAGCAATTATTGTCCTATGACAGTGAAATTAAACTTCTGGTAGAAAATCAACCAATCCTTCTTCTCAAATGATATTTCTAGAGCTCCCTTGAGCCCTACTTAGAGATATGAACGAGAAGCATTGGTGGAAAGTAAGGTTTTACAAGTATTCGAAACCGTTTAGTGCCTTTTAAAGACCCACTGGTTTTTAAAAGACACTAACCGGAATAGAATTATGGAACCCAATCAAAACTTTAGGCCAGCCGCGTTCGACACGAATTCTTCTGCTGGAATTGCCCGAAACGAAGTTACTCCACTGCCGAAACGACCTTCTGCTGAAACTCACAAATTTCCCAATCCTACCGCGGAAGATCTCCTGGATCGTCCTGATAGTCACTGGGTGTTATCGCCGAGGCAAAAAGTAATAAAAAAATTGAAATCACTGCTGCCCGGACGAAATGGTGTTGATAAAAGCATAACGGCAAAATACGAGGGCAACGACGCATACTATGATCTTCCACTTCTTGA
>CALKYB010000337.1 GCA_938003565.1 uncultured bacterium | reverse complement strand
GACTCATTAGGGCGATTTGCTTAACGAGGTCTTCGTTTTCAGAAGCCTTTACTCCTAGATTGGATAATAACTCTTTAGCTACAAGTTGGTCACGTTCCTTAGGGACAACTTCTTTCGAGGAGATAATCTCTTGAACATGCTTGAGTCTAGCACTAGCTACGTCGGAATCGCTTGGAAGTTCCTTTTTTGTAAAATCCGTGTCTAGGACTTTACTGAGAAAGTGAAAGGAGCCAAAGTCTTTTGGTCCAACTAGACTGATTGCACTACCTTTTTTACCTGCACGACCAGTTCGACCGGTTCTGTGCACGTAGGTTTCGGGTTGGTCGTGGATTGAGAAGTTTACCACCAGCTCTATTTCTGCAATATCGATGCCTCGAGCTGCGATGTCTGTCGCTACCAAAAATTTTAATTCTTTGGCGCGAATTTTAGTCATGACACGATTTCTTTGGGACTGATTAAGATCTGAGTTGATTCGTCGCGCATCAAAACCTTTTCTACGAAGCAAGGCTTCTACCAACTCCGTGTCGCTTTTGGTGTTGCAGAAAATAATTGTCGAATCAGGTTGAAGAACTTCGATGATGTCCGTCAGCGCAGCTGGTTTAGCCATTAAGTCGCTGCCAACTTCATAATAGGAATGCTCGATGTCTGGTACCAAGTCGTCGTCGGTTTCTATAATGATTTTCTCCGGACTTGAGAGAAAGCTTCTCGCTAGCATTTCTACCCTTGGAGTAATTGTGGCGCTTAGAAATAGACCTTGTCGACTCTTGGGAAGTTTTTTTAGGATGTCTTTAATGTCGTCGACAAACCCCATTGATAGCATCTCGTCAGCTTCGTCGAGAACAAATGTTTTACAATGCCGGAGAGACAATTCTTTTTGTCTCATTAGGTCCATTATTCTTCCGGGTGTTCCGATTACAACTCTTGCATCAGAGGAAAGTTTTTTTATTTGCTTTTTTTGATCTACGCCACCAATCACGCAAACTGGAGCAAGATCAGGAGAAATAGAATTGATGACAAGATGGATTTGTTCCGCTAGTTCTCGTGTAGGGGTTAGTATTAATGCCAGAGTTTTATCGATATGCTTATCACTGTTCTGCAGAGAAGCCACTACGGGGATTGAGAAGGCCAGGGTTTTACCGCTTCCGGTTTGAGCTTGAGCTATAAGGTCTGTGCCACTTAGCGCAGTGGGGATTGTTTTGATCTGAACAGGTGTAGGGTTGATCAGGGAGTTTTTTTCCAGTGCCTCAACTAAAGATTTATTTTCAATAATATCTCGAAAGGAAATTGACTGAGAATCTTGGATAGTTTCGTCCATGGTGGTAGCATCAGAGCTATTTTTTGACATTATTTATATGCTTAAATTTTGCGATAATAACGAGGCGAAACTGTTTTTAGCAGTGATCTTGGCTCTAGCGTCTTCTTGTGCCCCTTCTAGGCCTGATAGTAGAGTAAAACCAGACAAAACAACAACCCTTCAATCAGTTAAATCCCAAGTAGTGGAACAAAAGGCTGATGCACCTCTAATCAGTCGAAGCCTGTCGAGGGATTTATCGGAGCTCGATAGTGATTCTGAGGATGGTTTAGCTGAATCTTCTGCTAAACGGCTCTCAGGCAGCAGTTTTACCAGCCATCAGGCCCATCAAGGAGAAGTCCACGCTTTGGTCGTAAGTGATACGGGAAGTGAATCGTATTCTGGTGGGCTAGATGGAAAGATAGTTAGAAGTAGAATTATTGAAAATCCAAGCGGCAAAAAGATACATACCACCGAAGTTATTGCGGAAAGTTCTCGTGAAATATTGACGCTGGCTTTATCACCCGACGGACGTACGTTGGCTGTGGGGCAATATTCATCGGTGTCTTTGCTTGATCTTCGAACCTTAGAATTCACTCATCAACTTACTCGCATAAGGGGGAGGGTTGGACATTTAAGTTGGGATCCAAGGGGGGAATTTGTATTTTTTGGATTGCGATCTGGAAAAATCTACGCCTGGAAGCTTGCCAATTCGGAATTTGCTGGTGAGAACTCCTTAAAAGCAATTGAGGAGTATAGTGGAGCTGTTTCTCCTATCGTAGGCCTAGCGGTTCATCCTGAGGGTAAAGTCTTTTTTGCTGCTGAGCGGTCTGGGCGGGTGATTGTCTGGAGGTTGATTCGGACCGAAGAGGAGATGGGCTTGAGGAGCAAAAGCACTGCAGTTGATAAATCTCGTGTCTCAAGGTCTGCCAAGTTGGTAACTAACCTTGAGATGGAGATAGTCTCCTTTCTCCTCACTGACGATGGAAAAGAGATATATTCTCTCACTATTGATGGTGTTTTACGTCCCTGGAAGGTAAGGGGTTTGGTACCTCAGCCTAAAGTCATGTTGGGTAAAGGGGGTATTGTTGATTTAAATGAATTGGTAGGGTTAGAAGATAGGCTTTTAACTGTCGCAACTAGAAGTCAAAAAATTCGTCTTTTCTGTAAGAACCCAATTGTCAAAAGAGATCCTGGTATCAACACTCTTGATCCAAACATTATCGCAACTAGCCCCATATTTAAGCAACCATTGATTCGCTTGGTGGGTGCTAGAACCAGACCTGTTTTGTGGGCAACGCAAAAAAGTGGAAGTGTTTTGATGTTGGATTTGGAAAAAGCTCGGTTGGAAAATCTCTGTAGAAGTTAATTTAGTTTAAGTTTATGAAGCCAGTTGAACAAGAAATAAGATTCCCGGACCTTGAGGAAAGAGTACTTGCTTTTTGGCAGCGGGAGGGGATCTTTCAAAAATCCCTAGATCCTAGTTTGAGCTCAAGTATTTCTGGAGCAGCTCGAGATGAACCTCGCCCTTCATATGTTTTTTATGATGGGCCTCCTTTTGCAACTGGTCTGCCTCACTACGGTCATCTTTTGGCGGGAACGATAAAAGATGTCGTCGGAAGGTTTTTTACCATGAAGGGTTTCCACGTCGATCGCCGTTGTGGTTGGGATTGCCACGGTGTTCCCGTAGAGTTCGAAATTCAAAAAAAGCTAGACTTGCACGGTAATAGAGCGATTACTGACTATGGAATTGATAAGTTTAATGAGGCTTGTCGCGAAATTGTTTTACGCTATACCGGCGAGTGGCAGCAATTCTTAGAGCGTTCAGGACGTTGGGTAGACTTTGAACGCCAGTATAGAACTATGGATCTAGAGTTCATGGAGTCTATTTGGTGGGTGGTGAAAAGTTTGTGGGATAAGGGGCTTCTTTATGAAGGAGTTAAGTGTGTTCCTTATTCGTGGGCTATGAATACGCCTCTTAGTAATTTCGAAGCTAACCTCAATTATAAGAATGTTCAAGATCCAGCAGTTACAGTGAGAGTATTGGCAACTGGTGGCATTCCTGAAAAGTTTTTGGCAGTCACAAGCGATCCTATTTATCTATACTTATGGACTACTACTCCATGGACATTGCCGAGTAATATGGCGGTCGCTGTCGGAGCAGAGATAAAATACGGGTTGGTGGAACGTGCTGATACAGGCGAAGTTTTTGTTGCGGCTCTCGAGCGATTGGAATCCTTACTACCTAAAGACTGTGAATTTAAGACTCTACTAGAATTTACAGGAGCCGAAGCGGTGGGTATCGAATACGAACCATTGTTTAATTATTTTTCCGAAGAAAAGGAAAAAAACGCCTTTAGGATCTATTCCGCGGAATATGTAACAGAGGGAGATGGTACTGGATTAGTTCATTTAGCTAGCTTTGGCGAAGATGACTTAGCTATTTTTAAAGCTAACGGAATTTCTATTATCGATCCTGTAGATGAAGATGGGTCGTTTAAGTCTGAAGTTAGCGATTTCGCAGGACTAAATGTAAAAGAAGCGGACTCAAAAATAGTAGCTTGGCTTAAGGAAAATGGTGGGTTAGTTGACCACCGTACAATTGAGCATTCCTATCCTTTTTGTTGGCGCACAGATACTCCTTTAATTTATAAATCTATTCCTACTTGGTTTGTTAATGTTGAGAAGTTTCGTGATGACCTAGAGAAAGTTAACAAAGAAATACACTGGGTCCCTGAGCATCTGCGTGATGGTAGAATGGGTAAGTGGTTAGAAGGTGCTCGAGATTGGGCAATTTCTCGAAATCGGTTTTGGGGCACTCCGATTCCAGTATGGCGCTGCTCTGGGTGTGGTGAGCTCGAGTGTTTGGGTTCGTTGGCAGAGCTTGAGGAGAAAACCAAAGCCAAAGTTACAGACCTTCACCGACACTTTATTGATGATCTAACAATGAGCTGCGGCTCTTGTGGCGCTGACATGAAGCGAATAGATGAAGTTTTGGATTGTTGGTTTGAATCAGGCTCTATGCCTTATGCCCAGGCTCATTATCCTTTTGAGAATCAAGAAGTTTTTGAGGCTAATTTCCCGGCTGATTTTATCGCTGAAGGTTTGGATCAGACTCGAGGTTGGTTTTATACTTTGCTCATTCTCTCGACAGCCCTTTTTGAAAAGCCTGCATTTAAGAATGTAATCGTAAATGGAATCCTTCTTGCTGAAGATGGTAAGAAGATGTCTAAGTCCTTGCAAAATTACCCACCTCCAGACGAAGTTATGAACGAGTCGGGGGCTGATGCGATGCGTCTTTACTTACTTTCTTCGGCGGCAACTCGTGGTGAGGAGCTTAGGTTTAGTAAAGATGGTGTGCAACAAGTCGTGAGACAAACGTTACTTCCTCTTTGGAACGCTTATAATTTTTTTGTTACATATGCGCTCGTTGATAAATGGACGCCGGATAATGTTCCTGAGCAGCCATCTGATAATCTTTTGGACAGGTGGATTCTATCTAAAGTAGGATCGCTTACGGAAAAGGTTGACTCTGCCATGGGTGAGTATCATCTTTACGCTACGGTTCAACCTATTTTGGATTTTGTTGATCAGCTTACGAATTGGTATATTCGTCTTAATCGAAGACGATTTTGGAGCGGAGAAACTGAAGCTGAAAGATTAGATAAGCAGCATGCTTACTCCACTCTTCACCAAGCTCTGGTTTCGTTTACTCAAGTTTTGGCTCCGCTAGCTCCTTTTATTAGTGAAGAGATTTTTCTAAATCTTACAGAGGGGATGAAGGATGTTGATTGCCAAAGTGTTCATTTGGCTCCATTTCCTGAAGCGGGAGAATTGAGAGGAGTACAAGTTGATTCTGGCCTAGAGCAGTCAATGGAGTTATTTGAAGAGGTTATTTTATTGAGTCGTGGTCTTAGAAATGATCTTGGTTTGAAAGTTAGGCAGCCGCTTGCTTCTGTCAAAATAGTCTATCCAGAAGTTGGTGTTCTTGAAGGGGTTAAGGCTTTTGATTCATATATTAGAGAAGAGCTCAACATTAAAAGTGTTGAGTATAGTAGTGATGAAACAGGAGTTGTAAACTTAAAAGCGCTTCTGAATACTAAAGCACTTGGAAAAGTTTTGGGCCCAAAGTTGGGTTCATCTGGGATGAAGGAGCTCCGGAACTTTGTGCAAGGACTTTCTACTGATGAGATTCGAGCTTTTGAAACAGGGGGTAAGCTTGATTTTAAGAATATAAGCTTAGGAACTGGTGATATAATTGTTCGAAGGGATGCAAGTGATGGGGCTGAGAACGTCGCCTCCTCTGGGCAGATTACAGTTGTTCTAGATACGTCCTTAACGCCAGAATTGGAATCAGAAGGATTGGCTAGAGAGTTTGTGAACAGAGTTCAGAGATTGAGAAAGGACTCTAATTTTCATGTCAGCGATAGGATTAAACTTAAGTTTTCCACTGATTGCCCAGATATTTCTAAAGCCTTAGGTAATTACGAAGAGTATATTCGATCCGAGACTTTAACTTTAGAGCTGTTGAAAATTGATTCAGAAGACGAATTGAAAGAGGATTCTGAGTCTCAGAATATTTTCTCTCAAGAAATTGATGGAAAGAATATCATGGTTTGTCTTTCAAAAGTTATTGATTAGCAAGTTTAGGAATAATTATGAAAAACTGGTCACTTTACCTACTGTTTTTTTTAACCCTGTTCTCCGATCAGTTCAGTAAGAAAGCCGCTGTCTCTAAACTTTATGTTGGAGAGACAGTTAACGTGATTGAGAATTTATTTAACTTCACTTTGGTCTATAATCCAGGTGCTGCGTTTGGAATGTTTGCTGGTTTGCCTGACTTTCAAAGGCGACTAGCGTTATTTTCTGTTTCTTTGCTTGCGCTTGGAGTTGTGTTTTACATGATGAAAGAAACCAAAGAGGATCGACCTTCTCAGGTTGCGCTTACTGCTATACTAGCGGGAGCAGTTGGCAATTTAATTGATCGTTTTAGGTATGATGGAGTAGTTGATTTTCTTGATGTGTTTTGGGGAGACTACCACTGGCCAGCCTTTAATATTGCTGACAGTGCTATATCAGTCGGGGTTACGATATTAATGTTCCGCTTATTGTTTACTGATGTTGGTGACCCAAAGTCTCAGGGCAGGGTAGTGGTTTCTTGAGATTGGTAGTGGAGTTTGAAGAGAGTCCTTTAATAAAAATTCTCCTCTAGTGAGCTGCTTGGGTCAGAAGTTATACCAGATACGTAAGGGTTCTAGTAACTTCGACTCAAGACAGACTATTTTGGGATAGCTTCTAATAATTTATATTTTATATGCCCCTACCACTATATAGAATATAAACAGGTTCGCAGTCGTCTATTATGAGAGTTTGGAAATGGTTAGTTTTTCCGTATCGTTAATACTCAAAATTAATTATTAGTAGAGCCAAAAATATTAGGTCCAGGAGTTTTTTGTTGAATGCTCAGATACAGGTTTAGCTCTGAAAAGGCCTGGTTGGATAAATTAAATAGTTATATTAATTATAATTTGTAATTTTAATTTATAGCTCTTAAGCTGCATAGTAGTAACCAATTTGGTGGTTAATCGACTGGAGGGAAATGAAAATGAAAGTTTTAGTTAGTTTGTCAGCCATATCATTATTGGCACTGACTTCTTGTGCTGGAGCGGGTTTTAACAGCACTCAAACAGGTGCTTTAGGTGGTGCTGCTGCTTGAGCTGGCCTAGGTGCTATTATCGGCAATCAGACAGGTGACCCTGGGGCGGGAACTGCGGTTGGTGCTGCCGCTGGAGCTTTAGGTGGTGCT
>CALKYB010000336.1 GCA_938003565.1 uncultured bacterium | reverse complement strand
TTGTTGGTGAGCGCTCAGTAGACCCATCATTGTTGAAGATTGAAATGCGCTCTGTGGGAGAACCACTTCATCAAGCTCTAGAGAACTTAGGTCTTATGCCAATTCCGCCCTATATTCGAAAGGGGAAGTCGGATGATTTAGATACTTCTGATTATCAAACTATTTACGCTAAGGCTCGTGACTCCACTCCTGGCTCCCTTGCTGCCCCTACCGCCGGGCTTCATTTTGATGAAAAGCTTTTATCTGAAATAGAGAAGAAACAAGTTGAAATAGCTTATCTTACCCTGGAAGTTGGTTTGTCGAGTGTTAAAGCCATTTCTGAGAGGGACTTGGATGGTAATGAGCTGCCTGTAGAATATTTTAGTTTGGGCGAGCAATTTACTGAACAGCTGGAACAGTGCAAAGAACGAGGTGGCAGGGTAGTAGCGGTTGGAACTACTTGTGTAAGGTCGTTAGAGAGCGCAGCACTGGCTGGATTGCTAGGAGAAAAGTTTGCTTCTTCTAGCTCTTCGCTACTTCAGTCTCCCACATTAGTAAAAAGACCGGACGGGTATTTGGGCACAAATTTATTTATTCGACCTGGTTTCAAGTTTTCGGTAGTAGATCATCTTGTAACAAATTTCCATCTACCAAATTCTACTCATCTCTTACTGGTTAACGCTTTTTCCAATTCTACCAATATAGCTAAAATATACCGCCATGCCCTGGAGAATAACTATCGATTCTTTAGTTACGGGGATGCGATGTTTCTATAGTAAAATGTCCTGGTACTGATGTCCTGGTCCTGGTAGCCAGGTCCTGGATCGGGAATCTCATTTCATTTAAGTGGCGTAATTGGTGATAGTTTTAGCCCCGTTTCGAGTCTGGTCCAATTTATCATTAATTCTAATCTATTTGTGTTTATCCAAGATTTTAACAGAGACACAGCTGTATCAGGGAAATTAAAGGTACAAATTGGAATCCCCTCAAAATCAAAACATCCTTGATACCCATCATAATGCGCAAAAAAGTTTGGTCCGGGGAAATCTGATTCCCTCATCTCTACTGTTATACCGAAAAAACTAGATACCTTACTCATTTCCAACTCCTAGATAAGAACTTCCATAAAACTATCGAGGTATTATTGGTTATAGAAGTGGATCCAACTAAACCTCTCCTACATGTGTTCGCTATCTAGTAACAAAGGTTTCACTTTAGGTTAAAAAATATGATTGTTTTTTCTGACCTTTTCGCAGTAAATCAGATGATAATGACATTTTCGAGAAGAACGGTTTTACTCCTATAGGGTCTGTAACCTTAAGCCTGATTTCCGAGCTTTTCCTATTCCGTCGAGCTAGTCGAGATGAAAACCTTTCTTCATCCCAAAAATCATCAAGGTTTTCATCTCGACTAGCTCTAGTTTTGTTTAATTCCAAAGTTTAATAACTCCTATTTTGGTAAAATCCTAAGGTCTATGTCAGTAAGAAGCTTAGAGTGAAGAATAGCCGTAAGCTAAAGAATAAGGACCGTTTTATCTTTAAATTTTGAATGCCGTTTGACGAAGTGTTTTCTCAGCAGTCTAAGAAAGCAGGCAGCACGAACAGAGATAACCCAAGTTAAAGAAATTCTAGAAGCAATTCAGCTAAACCACTCGATGACTTTGGGTGGAAGAGAGGGGTTTAGCTGAATTGATTCGGTGGAGGTGTTTGGGGACGAGCCCCTATTAAGGCCTAGAAGCCATCCCACAATACACGTGCTTGAGTCGAGGTGGACAGAAAGTATATTTTGGGATGGCTTCTAAATTTTTCCGATAATTGAGTTCGTGTGCCGGAACGTGACGATGAGGTTTTCTGCACTTTTACCACCGTCAGTAATAAACTGTTGTCTCATGTTTTTGGTAGTTAACGGTAGGTTCTTAGCTTGTAGATTTCTTATTGCGGTGCTGACATGCCCGGGGCCGCCATTGTAACCCCAAAGGGCCATTTTGACATTACCTTCACGCAGTTTCAACTGGTGCGTAGTATAAGCTTTAGCAACAAGAAAATGGTCTTCTGGATTGTTGTGGTCAAATGGCCTTCCCATGTTTAGTCTTTTTTTAGTCCAGTACATATCTATGGTTTCTTGGGTAACCTGAAAAGCACCAATCTCACCATGTTTGCTACCCTCTGCTAGTCGTTTAAAATCTCCTCCTGTTGATTCCTGATAGCTCATTCCAAGTATCAAACTAGTCGAGGGAAATTTTTGCCAACGGCTGACCTTCATAGGGTCGGGTATGTCTTCACCTTTGATACCTTTACCGGAACTTAACTTACTAACTAATTCCTGCTCTTTTGGGTTTAGAGTTGTGAAATAGCCATTCTTATTTAAGCCAAGTAAACCGCGATCATAAGGATCTGAGCTCAGGTTTATCATAGTGTCTGGAGAGGTTGAAAAATAAGCACTAATACGGCCTAAAGTGTTAGTCCCAACAATCCCATCAGGATCTTCTCCTAAAATTGCTTGAACCATTTGCACTTTGCCGGTGTAAGTTTCAGCAGAAAGCCCATAGTCGTTAACGATCAGATTCATCAACTGGTTGGTATTAAGTCCTAGGGCACGCTCTTGAACCTCATTTGTCACAGTTGGAACCAAATCAACATCTTTAGCCACTTTTCTGGCAATATTCGGATGTCTTAGCAGGGCTGCTATTGTCTCACGGTTCGCCACACCATCGGGAAATATATTGTTTTCCGATTGAAATTTCTTTACGGAAGTTTCAGTGTTTGTACCAAAACCACCATCTGGAACTGTCGGGTATCCTGCAAGCGTAAGGTTAGCTTGAATAGCTCTAGTAAAGTATTTTATCTTAGTAATCTCCCAGCTTCTATCATTATCTGAGAGACTCTTGGGAAGATTTTTCTTGCTGTTAATACTAATCTTATCTGATAAACCACCGCCTTGCTCGGGGATCATAAAACTTTTTCTTCCGCGTTGGCCAATAAGACTAAGCATCATGGCGTCTACTTTGATGCCATTGGGGTTACCCATATAATGATTTGCTGGTGTTTTAAGGTCTTGGACCGAGTTTTCTTTAAGTGAAACCTCTTGCCTTATGTTACTTCTATTAAAATATTCTGGATGAAGCGCTACTAAAGCTCCAATTGTATCTGCTCCAGCGTCTCCGTCTGGATTGAGACCTTTGGAAGTTTGAAATCTACGAAGAGCTAAATCTGAATCTACGCCAAAACTTCCATCAATATCTTCAAGGCCTACTTCTCTCTTTAGAAG
>CALKYB010000335.1 GCA_938003565.1 uncultured bacterium | reverse complement strand
CGATGCTTAGCTTTTGGAACCAAAGCAATTACTCGATGCGGGGTTTGAGACAGAAGGATATCAAGAAAACCCATCGATTCGCTAAAGACAGGCACCTTATCAACATTGACCTCAAGCCCCGTTTTGGCAAGATCCGCCAAGTCCACTAGTGCCGAAGAAATCCCTCCTCTCCCAGGAACTACAAAATTAGCAAAAAATTTCTGCTCAAGAGCTCTGAGCACCGTTTCGATTTGTCGTTTCTGAAAAAAGATATCTACAACTGGAATCTTAGACTTTCTTGGCATCCCTGGGGCTGTGTGAGTGGAAAGCCCATCAAACCCGGTGGACAAACCGCAATAAACCAAAACATGATCACCCTCTACTCCACTACCCCTAAATAGTTGGGTAGACTCCACAACACCAAACGCCGTCGCTGACAAAAGTGAGCCTCTCTCAAACTCAGGATTAAAAGTTAGCTTCGAAGGCAAGCTAGGCACTCCAAACATATTTGCAGCTCGACTCAGTCCCTTAGATAGGTTTCTAAGCTTTCGATGACTTTTGAGTTTCTGAGGATCACCAAGATTAAGACAACTTGAAAAAAAGGATGCTCTAGCCCCCTTTAACAACAATCCATTGAGGGCATCACTGAGCAAAGTTTCCGCGGCCATCTCTGGCACTAAATTAGAAAAAAGATTCTGCTCTGCAGTCGCTACTACTAAGTGCTGCCCGTTAGGTAACTCAATGCTTCCATTGCTAAAGGACTGAGCCTCTGCTGGTGAAACCAATGACTCTAGCAACTGAAATGAACTCTTTCTAGAAACAGCTTCACTCCAGGACATTAAAAAAATGGCGAACTCTGCCTGATTCGGAGCCCGGCCTAGGCCTTGGATCACTAAAGCCCACTCCTGGCGACTCATGCCAGCCCCAAGAGCAATCTCCTCAGAAACCAATTCAACTTCTTTTTTCTTTAAATTCGCCACAAATTAGAGCAAGGGGTAAGTACTATCATTGAAAATCTATCCTCAGGACACTATAACTTAGAGAGTCACTCAATGCCTATGAAAACTTTACGATCTTTGATTTTCATAGTAGCATGGTCATCTTTATGAGTCTCGAAATACTTCAAATCCTAACCACCATAGTATAAGCCGTAAGAGTTAAATCGAACAATGCCTAGAAGCTTCAACGTTCCCCCTTTTTATCGCTCAGAGACAATTGCCGAAATTAAAAAGGTTCGGGCTATCTTAGATCCTAAAAAAAAGGATTTCACTCCCAGTATTTTAGACTTTGGCCCAGTTAAGTTCAGCATAGCCCGTCATTTTGGCTTTTGCTTCGGAGTTGAGAATGCCATAGAAATCGCCTACCGGGCGATAGATGAAAATCCTAATAAGAGGATATTTTTATTAAGTGAGATGATTCACAATCCCCAGGTAAATGGTGACCTCAAAGAACGGGGTGTTCGCTTCATCATGAAAACTGACGGCTCGAGCCTCATACCTTTTGAGGAGTTAACATCTGATGACATTGTAATAGTTCCTGCATTTGGCACAACTGTAGAGCTGCAGGAAATTCTCGACTCGCGAGGTATCGACCCTTACTACTATGACACAACTTGTCCATTTGTAGAAAAAGTTTGGAAGAGGTCTGCAGAATTGGGTAAAAACGGTTTTACGGTAATAGTTCATGGCAAAAGAGTCCATGAAGAAACTAGAGCGACTTTTTCTCACAGCAAGGAAACCGCACCTACCATTATTGTTCTAGACATGAAAGAAGCTCATCTTCTCTGTGACTATATGCGTGGGAAAATTGACACTGCGCGCCTGCAGGATACTCTCGGCAAGGGCATGTCTGAGAACTTTATTCCAGAGGAGCATCTACTGAAAGTTGGAGTGGTAAACCAAACCACAATGCTAGCCAGCGAAACTAAAGAAATCGCCAAACTAATTAAAGACACTTTAATTGAAATCCACGGTAAAGATAAAATTTCAAACCATTTTGCAGACACTAGAGACACTCTTTGCTACGCAACAAATGAGAATCAACGTGCCACACTGTCCTTAATAGACAGTGGGGCTGATATTGCTGTCGTCGTTGGAGGATACAATAGCTCAAATACCAGTCACTTGGTCGAACTATTTGAAGAACACGTGCCTACATTCTATGTTAAAAACGCAAAAGAAATTATCTCTAAAGATCAGATTCGACACTATATGCCGGCCAAAGGTGAAGTTCAGGAGACCTCAAACTGGCTACCGAGTAACAGGCCGCTTAAGATTGCCCTAACCTCTGGAGCCAGTTGTCCTGACAGAACTGTGGATTTGGTAATGAGTCGAATTGTGGAGTTAATTAGTGAAACCAGTAGTCTAGAAGAAGCTCTAGCTGCCTTCAAATCTTCGATTTCAAGCACTGCTAGTGGTGTGACGTCAATTTAGAAACAAATTACCACTCTAACTTATAGCCTCAGGAAGTCAAAGCCATTAGACCAATCTTTGGAATCTTCAGCCCGCTTCAAATCCTGATATACGACTGTAGGCAAATCAAAACCGTT
>CALKYB010000334.1 GCA_938003565.1 uncultured bacterium | reverse complement strand
TCGCCTACTACTTCAAGTATATCCTCAACATGCAGGCCCAACAAACCTCAATCTTTCTAACGCTATTCTCTGCAGCCATATTCGCAATGCCCCTGTGGGTCATGTTGTCGAAAAAGTTTGGGAAGTCAGAGGTATATACCATAGCTATGACCATCTACCCGATGGTACTCTGCTCACTGTTTTTTCTTGGGCCAGACTCATGCAAACTTATCTATTTAATTTCGGCGGTAGCGGGGATTTTTCACGCCGCTGCTCTAATGATCCCGTGGGCAATAATTCCTGATGTCGTAGAGTACGACCAACTCAAGACCGGCAAGAGACGAGAAGGACTATTCTATGGAGGCACCACATTTAGTTACAAATTAGCCTCGGGATTGGCCATTTTCATTTCAGGAATCGTTTTAAGCCTGGTTGGCTTTGAGGCAAATATAGAACAAAGTGAAGCCGTCAAAAACGGCCTTAGATTTCTAATTGGACCGGGAGCAGGAGCTCTTTTACTCCTCGGTGCCTACATGGGTTCAAGGTATCCGTTAACTAGAGAAACACATAAAAAAATCCTGCTCGAGCTAAAAGAGAAAGGGCTATAGTTAGCTCCCTATTTACCCATCAAACTCTCAAGCCAACCCTTCTCACCAGACTTTTCCAACTCTGCACTTGCTGCCAATATTTCTTCAAGCTCCCCAGCATCCAACCAAACACCACCAGATTTTTCACAGCGATCAATAACAACGCCGTGTAAAACTTCTGTGACCATCGGCTCACCAGATACAGGACTCAAGCGGGGCTTTTCTGCATCATTTTTCTTTTTCAAACGCTCCAAGGCTTCTTTGTTCTTCTTTGCAAAGTAGGCACCTAACTGTTTGTCGGCCATTTTATTTAATTCATCAGACATAGATTTCTTCCTTATCTTATTTCTCAACTACGAAAAATTACTCTAATAGAGATTTTCACTCCCTGTCATCAATCCTAGGAATCTGCAAAACTAGCGAATCAAGATGAAGATTTCCAGTCTGTTATTCTTGTTAACAAGCTAACCCTAACTGGATTAACCCTCACAAAAGACCTATCGAATTAGTATCTTATACTAACTCTCACTTTCTATCTGGGCTTTTTTTAATACCTAGGTATAATAAGGGCAATATTTCTTACGTCTAGTTATTATCTTAAATACCCATCCCTCTGATTTTATGTCCTCAGCTGCACTCTCTTTGCGAGAAAAAGAAACAATAGAAAGAACCTTCTACCCAGCTGACCATTACTCAAATCAAAAATTTGGATTCTTGGAGCCTTTTAAAGCCATCAAAGTGCTTTTCCAGGATATATACGCCTATCGCGAATACCTTAAACAATCCGTGGCTAGAGATTTACGCAAACAATATAAGCGAAGCTATCTCGGGTATTTTTGGAGCATGCTAAACCCCTTGATGATGATGATCATCTTAGCTGTAGTCTTCTCCAGTATAATGAGACAAAATATCGAAGATTATGCAGTATTTCTTTTTACGGGAATGATCACCTTTGCTTACTTCGGCGGCACCAACAGCCAAAGCTTGGGAACCATCAGAGCAAATGCTAAAATTATCGACCAGGTTCCAGTTCCTAAATACATCTTTCCGCTTTCAATAGCATTCTCAAATATGGCAACTTTTTTATTCTCTTTAGTGCCACTGGTATTAGTTATGCTAGTTTTAGGTCGAGAAATACCAATAACCATTTTGGCGATGCCAATCATCATTGTGCCTCTTTTCATTGCCACTGTAGGTACTGCTTTAATGTTAGCTTCGGCTAATGTCTTTTTCGAAGATACAGCTCATTTAACTGAGGTTGTTCTTCGAGGCTTATATTTCTTAACCCCTATTCTCTATAGTAGGGACCAACTTCCGGATTGGCTAATGGACTACATTATCTTCAATCCAATGTTTTGCTTAGTCGAGTTTATGAGAGATATAGTTTACTATGGAAAGCTACCTGAGTTTTCAATATATATGAATCACTTTGCTGGATGTATTCTTTTACTTGTTTTTGGTCTTTACGTTTTTCGCAGATCAGAGAACAAGTTCATTTACTTTTTATAGCCCCCTCTTATTGTAAGGAATTTATAACTTGAGCACCTCAGCGCTAAAGGACAGAACCAATGTGGATCCTCGGACTGCCGTTGCACCGCAGGACAACCCCATAGCATTGTCCGCAAAGAACATTAGCGTCCAATTTAGATCATACAAAAAGCGCCCTTCTACTTTCAAAGAGTCGCTAATTCAAAGTGTAAAATCCAGAACTTTCAGGCATTATTCCAACTTTCAAGCTCTTGATGACGTTAGCTTCGACATTTCGAAGGGTAAAGTCTTTGGAATAATTGGCAGCAATGGCGCTGGAAAAAGCACCCTATTAAGAGTCCTCTCTGGCGTGCTTCCTCCAACTGCGGGAACAGTCACAGTAAGAGGGTCACTTGACTCCTTAATTCAACTTGGAGCTGGATTCGACACCGAACTAAACGCTATTGAAAACATCTACTTGAACGGGTCTTTGCATGGTAAATCACGAGAAGAAATAGCAGAAACTATTCCCTCCATTATAGATTTTGCCGAACTTGGAGATTTTGCCACCACACCCATTAAATACTACTCCTCTGGAATGTACGCCCGACTTGGTTTTAGTGTAGCAGTGGATCGAGACCCCGATATTCTTATAGTCGACGAAATTTTAGCTGTAGGAGATGAAAGATTCCAAGAGAAGTCCAGTGATACCTTCAAACAGTTTCTAGACAGGAAAAAGACAGTAATTATGGTAAGCCATAATTTAAAAATGCTTGAAGACACTGCCGACACAATCGCACTACTCTCCAAGGGCAAAGTGGCTTTTTTGGGCAACCCTAGTGAAGCTGTCGAGACTTATAGAAACTCTGACTACCAAACAGCTTTGTCCTAAAAAAAGCAGTTTTCAGCCCTCTACAGTCTACATAAGTCGAATTACAAACATCGCATGATTCAGGGAACTTACCGCCCGTCTACTACAATTCAGGGCTGGAACCTAGAGACTAAGTCCTTCCCAATTGTAATAATTTTGTGTGGGGAGAAGGATATGAGTTATAATTAGGCTATAATTGTTCAAATCGCTTATTTAGCGGTTTTTTACTGAAATGGAGTTATGGATTCAGAAAGATTCAACAAGTATCACCGTATTAACGAACACTACAGCACAATGAGGCTGGAGCTGGCTTCGGCTATCAAAGACTTACACGGAGTCAGAACCCGCTGTTTTAAGCTCGCTAAAGAAAATGAAGCTCTCAAGCGTAGTATTTTAACAGGAGAAGACATCGGCCAATCAGCAACACTCCAACTACAAGTAGAGAAGTTGCACGGTAAAGTGATTGAGCTTGATGAATTAGTTCGAGAAAAAGACTCTACTCTAAAAAAGGTCTTTAATTCTCCGACATTTAAACTTGGACAAAAAATCGTCAAGGTCGCCAAACAAATTCCCGGTGGCGAAAAATTAATATCTAGCAAATAAATTTCCCTCCTCTCTCTAAGAGAGGCCTCTAACTAAGGTTCTTCACAGATTGGCCCCCTGGCTCAGTCTTATCAGTATCTTGAGAGTTAGAACCCAAGTTTGGTCTTACTACTTCAATTTTTAAGCTAGACTGTTTACGATGATTCCCTGAGACCACTCGGGGCTGAGTTCGGGAGTCAACATCAATTCCAAGAATATCTAACCAATTGTCCGTTGCTAAAACTTCGCTAAAACCAGGGTCCATGGCCAAACCCTGCTCTCTCAGAGACAAGCGAAATTCCCGATCCACTACTAGCCGAACCAGTCGCTCAACTGCACCTGAGACATCTCCTGGCGATACAAGCAAACAATTCTCACCATCAACTAGATGAGCCGCGACTCTTTTAGTTTTCGACGACAGCGGCACCACTCCACATAGAACACTCTCAATTTCCATATGTCCAAAGACCCCTCTCTCACTAAGGTCCACGACAATATCAGCGTTTCGATAAAGTTCCGCCAGTTTAATCGGACTAATCTCCCCCAACAGTTTGCAATTGCCCGCTAGAGAATCTGGGAGGTTTGCTTTCTCGCCAAATAAACAAATTTCAACCTCTGGAATTCTTTTAACTGTTTTCTCTAGGACTTCCAACAAAACTTGAGCACCCCTTCGAAAAGCTTTGGGTCGATACTCCGCGCAAATCCTGGCTGGCCCCAGATAGCTGTCCTGTGTTCCCCGATAAAATAATGCTCTATCAATTCCAGGTGACATTAACTCTATTTTTTTATCATGAAGCGCTGCTGGTACGTCTTTTTCCAAACCTTTCTTCACTACATTTCGAAAATCCAGATTAAAAGTTTGCTCCGCTTCCTGCATTGACGAGAAATCTTCCACTCTCGGTTGAAACCATGATTCATAATTTTGGATATAACTGTAAGGCTTAACTGCTGAGTTTTCTTTTTTTATGGAATCAACAAAGTAGGCCGTCATCCAAGAAGTCGCCACCAAATGCTGCCCAGACCAGTCAAGCTTAAGAAGGTCTTCCGGAGAAACTACTATTACCGGCGCAAGTTTTGGGTAATCAATGGTGCCCGGACTGCTCAGAGAAACTACACGGGCCTGCACACCCCTTAGCAAAAATTCATTCACATGCTGAAGTACTGAAAGGCCTCCGTCTTCTAAAACAACCTTTGAGAATAAAAACACAACCTCCGTGTTTTCTAGAATACTAGACCTCTTAGTCCCCCTCTTTTTCGACAATAGCCCTTGGGAAGCATGAAGGAAACGGCCTGAGCGATGATTGTTATTCCAAAAATCTAGCAGAGTAAGACTTGGATCAGGAGGAGAAAGTGCAATTTTTCGAGCTGCATAATTTTCTCGCACTTTCTCTAGAGGGTCTCGGTTGCAAAATACTCGAAACATTGGGCCGTAGAATCTTCCCCAACGAGCTTCAAAAAGTTCCCGATTTTCTTTCATCATGCTCTCTGGGAATTCAGAAGAAGAAGTTTCTCTTTTAAAGACAAAAGAGTTTTCTGCACAAACCGTATCAGCTCCATGAAGTAAAAATCTCATACTCAGATCTGAGTCTTCACAAAATCCGAGCCGATATGCATCATCCAAGAAGCCAAATTTTTCCAAAGCCCATCGTCTGAGATAGATAAATTGACTATCAGAAGCGATGACCGTTGGGCACTCTGGGGTATATTCCTTGTCTAAATAATCTCCAACATCCCATAGAGAATCCCCAGGGTTGATGTCCATTTGTAAATGAAAAGAATTGGTTGAAAGAGCGGATGCCGCAGCAATATTAAATCTGCAATAAGCTGCTTCCCTTAGCCTCCTCAGAGAAGCCTTAGTCAGTACAACATCTAAGTTGAGTATTACAATATCTGCGTCTGGTCGCGAAGATTTGAACCCACTTTTACAAGACTGATTAAACCCTAAACTCTCAGAGTGCTCGACAAGAAGAACCTCTGCTCCATTCTCTCGCGAGAACTCTCTCAACCAGCTTGAAGTTTGCTCATTCGAACAATCATTTACAATAACTATCCTCTCTCGCACACCAGCTGGCGTATTGGCGAGACAACCAATAGCAACACCTAGGCATTGTTTAGCGGCATCTAGAGCATTATAAACCGGAACTATAATATCCAATGGCTTGCTTTCATATCGGTCTCTGGACAAACGTGAAGCAAGCTCTGCATCAGCCCGGTATATTTGTGCAACGAAATCAGCAGCCTTAATCTGATTAGGCTCATCAATCAGCAACGCTTCCTTAAAACCGTCGAAATGAAATTCTAGTTGCTCCACCAAGCGCGGATCACGCAGTAAGGGGACGAAATGACTTGAATAAGCCCAGCGCGTAGATTCTCGCTTATCCACGGACTCTTCTTCGAACTTCCTACCTGGAAGCTCATCTATAAAACCTGCGACAGGAAACTGAGTAAGATAACGTAGCGCATTCGCTGCTTGCGTGGCCTCCCATTCTGTAAAAACGATACATCCGCTAGCATCTGCATTAAGATAGTCAACAGCTTGCTCCAAGCACAGACAAGAATAAGGACCGAAGTTTGAACAATTCGAAGCGTCCTCATCAGAGATAAAAAATACCTTTACACCCGAAGCTCGGAGACTCTCAGCCAAAAACGATATGTATTGAAAGCGAGAAGATCTACTCAGATCCAACTCTCTATTCTTTGGAAGTACAAATAAAACAACTTGTTTATCTTTGAGTGCTTTACTCTTGGCCAAGTACTTTGGGTATGCCTGGTCAATCAAAGCTTGTGAAGTTGAAACTCTATCAGAGGCCAGACCCAAAAATTTTTCATCAGACAAAACTGCCTGTCGCAAATCATATAGAAGCTCTAACTTAGGCGGCAGTTGTGGATCACGAACCTGCTCAATAGAGAGTAGCTCTGCATCTTTGAGATATCTAGCTAGATCCTTAGCCAAGCAAACAAAAACTGAAGAAACTTGCTCCCCGACTACCATCAAAGGAGCTTTGGCTGCTGGAGAGCACAGCAGCTCACTTAATTCAGACAAGTGAAGCCCTGCAGGAGTGCTCAACTGGGATTGGGCACCGTAGGGAAAACAAGAGATGGCGCTTCTTACTGAGGACTGAAAATAGTCCCGCAATAGGCCCTCTAGATCCACGTAATCTACACTATCTTCTCTAGCATCAATATAGAGCAAAGCAGAGTGAGAAGAGAGGTAATCTCTTTCCCTAAGCATATTACTAAGAACTCGTGGGGAAGCTAAAACATCTGGGTCGAGAGCCTCAACAACAGTGCTTGAGAAAGTTTTCTGCAGCCACTGCTCAACATCAAGAAAGTCCTCATCCGAATCAGCGTCCAAAAGGACCAAAGACACCTTGTAATGAAGTGCAGCCAAGGATTTTCGATAACTAGTTCCAGAGCTAGGACAGCGCAAAACTAAAACTACTCCCTCCCTATCAAGCTGCTCCATCGCCCCTTGCTGTCTCCCACTTATTCGAGACAGAAACGCCTTCAAGCTTGCAACTGCAACTGACTCAGAGGAAGTAGCCAAGGTCGGCTCAGGCGAACCTAAACTCCAGTCCCAAATCTTTACGGCTGCTTCAGTATTAGAAGCACAACGTGCCCAGAGCTGTAGTCTTCCAGGCCCAATACCCATGAGGGTTTCAAAAGGTAAATTAAATTTAAATCCACTAGAGAGTGCAAAAAAACTATTTGGGTAACGCATGAAGATGTCTCGTCTCGGAACAAGACAAGGCAACTCTGCAACATCTTCACCATCAATGGTAAAGAAAAGCCGCAGAGGGCTCGCTTCCGGTGAGGTTGAAACCGCCCAACCTGATAGTTCCACAATTTCAGAAAAATCATTCTCAACTCCACCAGGTCGAGTTTCTAGGGCAAACTCTATGGTCGATTTTGGTGGGGATTCTTTAGAAACATGTTTTTTCTGTTCCATCTAAGTCTGCACTTAAAGAGAAAGAGATAATACTACGGCAAAGGACGACTTCGGGGGACGACTTGAGAAAATAGCGATATTCGCTCGAGACTCTCCAAATATGAAAGGGGGCACTAACCCCACCCGTCAAAGTATAGTGATTTCGCCGCACAAATAGAAGTGAGAGACCGATATCTTTTCATACCATCACCAAAATAGTCGGTCATCGCCCGCTTTTTGCTTGGAATAATTGTATTTTACTTTTCAAAGACCTAGTCTTGCTAGAATCTAATAACCACAGACAATAATGCTATAATTCAATGATAAATAGACTTGCTCTCTCCCTACTTCTTTTGACCCTCTCTGCTTGTAGTATTGTAAGTTCAAAAAAAGTACCAGTCTCTGGCGCTGACTTTACTGTTCTAAATGTTTCCAATCAGTACATTAAATCATTGATCGCTGGAGAAGCAGAAGCAGTAAACCGAA
This sequence comes from uncultured bacterium, assembly GCA_938003565.1. Lineage (GTDB taxonomy): Bacteria > Bdellovibrionota_C > UBA2361 > SZUA-149 > CALKYB01 > CALKYB01. The sequence goes on along the minus strand of CALKYB010000334.1, from coordinate 291 downwards.
TGATTCACTGGGAGAGTTACTCCAGCAGAGGCTCTGAGAGACGGGAGCTGCTTGAAAGAATTGCTTCTTTTAAGGAGAAAGGTTTTGCCGAAGCGGAATCGCTTAAAACTCTGAAGTTGAAAGTAATAGACGTGGACAACAACGATGCAGTGGTTGAGCTAGAAAAAATCGAAGCAATCACTAAGAAAACTGAAGAAGAAAGCGAAGTTGAAAGTGACTTTTCAGAGTACGAAAAAAAGCAAGCCGAATCCTATTTCACAATCGGTCAGAAGGTGCGTCTCGAGTTACTTT
>CALKYB010000333.1 GCA_938003565.1 uncultured bacterium | reverse complement strand
CTAGCTTCTAGAAAACTACAAAGTCGCTTCTCTACTTTAAGAATCTCCGCTATAGTACCCCGAAAAGACGGAGAATACTTTCTATAACAAGAACTAAAACTGTTAGTCACCATGTCTTACTACACCATTGTAAAATACATTCTATCAGCAGCTATAGTCGTAGCTGTTTCAGAAATTAGTAAAAAATATACTCTGCTTGGAGCAGCAATCGCTTCTCTCCCCTTAACTTCTCTTCTCGCAATGATCTGGATCTATTCGGAAACTAAAGATACTAACAAAATTTCTGAGCTCTCAAGCGATATTTTCTGGTTAGTTATTCCGTCACTAATTCTATTTATTGTCCTGCCATTACTTTTAAAGCTACATTACAATTTTTACTTGTCTTTGTTTATTAGCTGCGTACTAACAGCTATTGGATATAGCGTGACTATCTTTATTAAAACCAAATTCTCATGAAACTTATACTTTCACTTATCGGCTTTTCTTGTTTTGTAGTAACCACACTAGTGAGCCACCAAGCTCAAGCCCAAGAAAAATCTCCAATTAATACCGCAAACTCCCTTTCGCAAGCTTTCCACCAAGCTTCTGAGGCTATTAGACCCTCACTAGTTAGCATCCATATACAATTTAAAAATTCTTCGCGCCCCAGCAAACCGAAAACGGAATCAGCAACAAATACTACCACTACGACTACAAAACCAGCTCCCACAGAAGAATTAGGCTTACCCGAATTCAAATCTGGTGGTGGTGGAACTGGGGTAATCATTAGTGATGACGGATTGGTTCTAACTAATAATCACGTAATAGAAAGAGCAGATAGTATAAGAGTTACTCTCTCAAATAAGAGAAAACGAAAAGCAACCATAGTCGGTAAAGATGTCAAATCAGACATCGCCCTGCTAAAAATCGAAGGAGACTACGAGCCCGCTGCAATTGGCAACTCGAGCCAACTTTTTGTGGGAGAATGGGTCATCTCGGCTGGGTCTCCCTTTGGCTTAGACAATTCTTTTGCTGTGGGCATTGTCTCGCACCTAAGCAGAGAGCTAATACCAGGCATGAGTGAGCAAAAATTTATTCAAACTGACGCTGCTGTTAATATGGGAAACAGCGGTGGCCCATTAGTTAACATCCACGGAGAAGTCGTTGGCATCAATACAGCTATTTTCTCTCGAACCGGCGGAAATATTGGCCTTGGCTTTGCCATCCCAATCAACCGGGCCATGAAGATAGTTGACGGTATTAAAAAGCAAGAGAATAAAGGCCAAGAAGGGTAGGCTAAAAACGGATTTTCCAGGACGGCCTCTACAAACCCCGACCCTTAGCTTTGTCATATCTACTTTTTCTCTTCTGAGAGTCTGGATCTGATGAATCTGGCTCCACATTGACCTTCTTTTGAGACTCACTGCCTATTTTACGGTCGTAGGCTTTACTCCTAGATTCTCCAGTACCACTACTGGGCTTTTTGCTTATCCAAGAACCATAGTCTTTCCCAGCAAATGACGGCCAATCAACCTCCCTATCTACTCTAGAAAGAAAGGCCTCGAGCAAAAAGACACAAAGAAACGCCAATAAAAAATAACTTCGAAGGAAAATTTCTCTAACTTGCCGAGGAGCAGACCATACCTGCTCTAAATCCACTACCTCTCGACCACCGCTGTCCACAGAAAGTTTCTTCAACCTACGAACTTGATCCTGATCAAAGCTCCATTCCACATCTCGTCCTATACTTATGGGGCCAAAGGGTAGTGTTTCTTTACCAACTTGAACTACTCCCCTAAGAGCTTCATCTCTGGGTAGCTCCAAGTTAACCCGAAAGTGGCCAGGCACAAGTCTTTTCCAAGGAATATTTCTAACACGAGAATCGCCGGAGTCGCTCAGTAAGAGTTTAGGTGGATTCTTTGCAACCTTATCAGACCATTCATCTGAATAGTAGAGATCCAAAAACAACTCAGATCCTAGAGCATTGTGACGCAGCGACAGACCTCCATTATGCTCCGGACTTCGAAGCCACTTCAACAAGGTATGCAAAACATTCCCAGAACCACTCCAAGCTCTAAAAGAGCGTCCATATTCACCGGAGATAGGGAAACTTAAAGCTGCTACTCTTCCTAAGCCTTTTTGCCAAACCGACAACAGAGGGCTTTTATGCTCGTCTTTAGCTCGCAAAACATGGGTAGCCTTTTTTCTAGGGAAGTTTTGATTGTAGCCATCTATTGCACCAAGCCAATTTGGTTTAAAGGACGAAATCTCACTCCAACCATACTCTGGTTTCAGGCCTGTTTTTTCCTTTATAAAATTTGACCGAGTCACTGCTACTGTTTCCTGAGAGAACACTCCTGGCAAATCAACCGCATTAGAGACAAAAAATATTCTTCCATCTCCAGCTTTCGCCACATCTTCCAGAAATTGTGCATCGCTATCACCTCTCTTTCCAAGAGCAATGACGCTCACACTTCCACCAACCTTACGAATGCTTTTCAATAGGTCTTCGTACTTTCCAGGCTCTTCAGCGTCATTTGCATCTGCAAATAGGACTATATGCTTTATTTTCTTTTTGCTTTTCTTAAGCATCTTCCAAGCATCATTCAAACCCGTATAAACGTATATTCCGCCGCCTTGAGAGTTAATTGATCGGGCGCTAGACATTAGCTTAGATAAATTTGAGCCAACTTCGAGCAAAGGTGCAACTATGTGTGATTTGGTATCAACTGCAGAAATTGCCACATCATCCTTAGGGCCAAGAAGCGCAATTGACTTCGCTGTGCCCTCATTGGCTAAGTCCATTTTGGTCATGCCACCCATGTGACCACTGACTGTCACACCCATACTTCCAGATCTATCTAGGACATAAACTAAAGCAGCACTTTGTTTCCAAGACTCTTCTGGAATCTTCATTGAGACGGGAAGAAGCTCATCAATAGGCGAGTTAAAATAGCCCCCGGAGGCATAACTATTCTGCCCTCCAGTCATCAATAGCCCACCACCTTGGTGTACCACGTAAAACTCCAATGCTTTTAGAAAAGACTCCGGCAGCGAAGCAGCACCCACATTGTTTATCACCACTAAAGCTTTCCCACTCAGACTGGCAGAATTGAGAGCCGAGGTTTCACTTACATGATCAAACGGAACACCCTGCTCATTCAATGATATTTTCAAAGGGTCATTCTTATCATAGCTGACTAAAAGTATTTCCTTAGGTCCTTCTTGTTCAACCCAAAACTCACTCCAATTATTTCCGGGTAAGGGATCGTTTTCATTCTTTAACACTACTCTATAATGAGCAACTCCTTTGTATTTTCGATCCAACCTTTCGGATAGCTTCACCAGCGCTCGACCGTTTTTCAATTTAACAGGCACATTCTTAAGCAAGGCGCCATTTCGATAAATATCAAGAGTAGCATTCGATGATTTAGAGCCAGATGTAAAATTAACATCACTAGCTAAAACTGGAACCTGAACTAAGAACCCTTCCCCTCGCTGTACTCTTGAAGGACTACGTATCTTTCCAATACGATAGTCACCAATCAAACTATTTCTAGTAAGGCGATAGTCAAGTGGCGACTCGGTCTCCTTGAGTCTATCTAACAGGTCACCCTCATAGGGATCGGTACTGAACCCATCACTTAATAAAAGAATTCTATTACTTCTTCTAGAGTCCTGACGAGCTAGAGCACTCCTCAGGGCCAAACCAATACGACTTTCCAAACCCTTTTCTTCAAACTGACCTTCAAATATTTTTCGCGAGTAGGAGGCTGCTTCAGCAAACTCTATATAGTGTATTCGGTCGTCACTTTGCTTACTTCTCTCTAAAATACTGGTCCATTCCGAAAGATTGGAACCTATTTCATTCTCGGCAGACTTAGATCTATCTACCAAAACCCAAAGATCCAAAGCACTGCTCTTTAATGGAACACTTAGATCTAGAAGAGCGCAAATCAACAAAGAAGCAGCTAAGGCCCTCAATGGCTTTCCAAGACCAAACTGACGAAAATACCAAAAAAGTAAGAAAAGCAGCGGGACTAGAAAGAACCAATGTGGAGAGTAAACAAACATAGAATCTAGCCCCTCCCCGATGACGCTCTAAAGTCAACTGATCCGGAGCCAGATGAGTGGAGCCTCTTAGAACCATTCTCACTTAAAAACCAAGTTAGCAAAGCCACTAAAAGAACAAATAGAAGCCCAGCTGTGCCTATTTCTTTAACAGCTCCTGATTCCTTAGCCACAACCTCTAGCTTCCTTGCTCGTTTAACAAAGGGACCAAACCCCACAAAGGAACTCTCTTCCATAGTGGGCAACTGAGAAGCCCCATCGATTGAAAAATGACCTTCTTTCTTGAAACTAAAAAAACTGGGCTCAGCTGGGACTTTATACCTATTCCGAAACTGAAGCTGCGAGTTACTAGCAAGGCTAGCTAAAGTCATTTCACTTCCACCAGCAGTCGACTTCAAAAGAGGTCGAAGTGATGCACCCAAGTCAAAGTTGCCCACTAAATCTGACGTCGAATCTGAGCGCCTCTGCTCAATGTATCTGCCTAACAATAAAATAAAGGCTGGACTAGACAGAGCATTTGAGTAGCGAAGATCAAAGTTAACAACAAGTTGCTCATGAAAAACAGAAGGCTCGTTCTGAACTTCGACCCCTCTAAGGAAAACAGCCGGTATACTGTCTGCCCAAATCAAGACTCTATCATTTACAGTTGCCTGATACGGAGCAATCTTCGAAACCCAAAGACCAGAAAAACTCAAATGATTCGTCAACTGATTCTCCTCAGGCACTAGACTCTGAGGCTTCCCTGCCTTCCCACTACTTGAATACAAACTAATTGTATCGCTTGATGAGATAGACGACCCCTCTTGAAAGGTTCTAATTACAAAGTCGGCATCTGCGGCTCTGTTCACTCGTGAGATATTTGGCAAACTAGAAATTAATTTCCGCAGAGAAGAAGAAAATTTGCCCCTCTCTAGGTAAACCTTCAAACTCTGCGGCTTCGGCACCACAAAAGGTAGTATATCGTCAAATACAAATTCGTCCTCATCAGTTCCAACAATGATCTTCTTAGAGGAACTCGCAATATCTGCTCTAAGATTTGCCAATTGACCAGGCTCGAGTTTAATCCTACCCATATTCGTTCTTTGACCATCAACCTCCAACCACCAATTCTTCTCGCCTACCTGGTTTCCAAAATTCTTTACTATGCCATCAAAACTGTGAAATCCAGGTCGAGATGTGGACTCTTCAATTGAAAAACCGGACATCCCCCAATTCTCAATCTCCCTGCCAAATGATACTAGGTTCCAATTCTCAGGCACTTCTTGCTGATGATCACTAAGAAAAACCAACTGATCAGCGCCGGGGTGAAGATCACCGGTTTGCCTAAGAGTCTTAAGTACATCCACTCTAGCATGACTCGGCTTCCAACCCTCCAGAACTTCTTTCATTCTGGGCAAACTATCTCCTTGGTAAAGAGCTCCAGAAACTGCAGTATCAAAAAGAAGTAGTTCACTACCCTTAGTACCTCCTGGTAACTGCTCTAAAGCATCCCCAATTTCAGCCACCACCCTTCTCTTGCTAGCTAACATGGAATAGCTACCATCGAGAACGAGAACTATCTTAGACTTACTTGCAAGACCTGATAGGTATGGCTGAGAGTAAAGCAGTGCTACAAGTGCGGCCAAGAGAAGCTGCAGCCAAAAAAGCCAAGAATTTCGCAACCAGTCTAGCCTCTTCGCTTTTGACGTGCTTTCTTCAACTTCTCCTAAAAGAAACAATGTACTAACACTCTGCTGTTTAAACCGCTGCTGAATTAAATGAATCCCTACCACGGCAACACATCCTGCAAGGAGCCAGAGACCTGTTGGATTTAGAAGACTTAATTGCATGCCTCAAGCACTCGCTCGGAAATAGCCTCGGATCTTAGTGCCTGACTTAAGTCAGCCTCGGCCAACACTCTAACAAAAGGAATTGCTTCGGAACGGCAAACATCCTTCCAAAGCTTGAAGTGACGTTCATAACTCGACAAGTAATTCTCAATCATTTGCCGGCCAACAAAGATTTGTCGCTCT
>CALKYB010000332.1 GCA_938003565.1 uncultured bacterium | reverse complement strand
GGCTATAACAATTAGTAACTATAATATTTTTTATAGTCTATTGTAAATTATCTTTACAGGGATTGGGTTTCGGAGCTCAGAGTTAACATAGGGCATTAAGGGCTTGTTTGAGTTGAGGGTGTTTGAACTGAAATCCGCTGGATAATAGTTTTTGGGGTAGTACTTTACTACTAAGCAAAAGGGTTTCTTTAGCCATTTCCCCAAAAATCAGTTCTAAGATGGCTTTTGGCACAGGAAAAATAGTTGGTCTACGAAGTGTCGATCCTAGAGTTTTTGTGAATTCTCTATTAGTTAGGGGGGTTGGTGATGTTATGTTTACCGGTCCCGATAGATTATTGTTATCTAGAAGAAAGTGTATGGACTGAATCAAGTCCTCGATACTGACCCAACTCATCCATTGTTGACCATCTCCAAGCGGCCCACCGAGCCCTAATTTAAATGCAGGCAACATTTTGGCCAGGGCTCCGCCCTTGTTGCTAAGAACTACGCCAATTCTTAAATTCACTACTCGAACCCCAGCATCTTTTAGAGGTCTGCAGGCATTTTCCCAGGCGATTGTCGTTTCTGCCAAGAACCCATCCCCAGAACTACTTGTTTCATCTAGGCTTTCGTTTCCTCTATTCCCGTATATTCCTATTGCGCTGGCGCAAATAAAGACCTCAGGTAGGTTTTTATTTTGCAATATAGAGGCTACTAAGTTTTTAGTGCTCTCTACTCTACTAGAGAAAATTTCTGATTTTTTTGATTTAGTCCATCTTCCTATTACACTTTCTCCAGCAAGGTGAACGACCCCATCAACCTCGGGGATACAATTGTCAGCTTTTCTATCGTTCCAAACAGTGGAGCCTTGAGGTATGTCAGAAAGTTTAGAGCGAAGGAGCCTAATAATTTCGTGTTGAGATGCCTTTTCGCTTGATCGAAAAGCGCTACCAACTAGTCCGGAAGAGCCGCTAAGAAGAACTTTCATCTTCAGCAAACTCGTTTTTGAAAACCGGTGCACCAACTATTTTTTGATCCGCATACTTACCCGAGTTGTCGTAAGGTTCCTCACAGGGAGTGTCTAGTCTAATCAAAACCACTCTAGCAATCTTCATTCGTGGGTATAATAGGATTGGATTAGAACTGTGGTTAACTAGCTCTAGAGTAACCGCTCTTTCTCGGTGTCCCGGATAAACAAGCATTGCTGTTTGCACAACAGTCAATCCCAGTCTAGCCAATGTGCTTCTTCCTTCGATTAGAAAGCCAATTTCTTCTCCAACCGTGATCTTTTCAAGAGTGTGGCCAAGAATGAACTCACTGGGTTGGAGTTTGTAGGGTTGGTCTTCAGCAACCTCAATCTTGCTATAGCTTGGAGTAGTACCTTTCTTGATGTCGACCACCGTCTTGTCGTCCGGCTTGAGTAAGCTCTCTCCAAGGTGCAAAGTGAGTCCTGCAGGTCTGATACTAATAGGAGAGAATGGATCTACTACCAGTTCTCCATCTTTAATGGCTTTCTTGATGTCTGCGTCTGAGAACATTTTTAACCTTATTTCTTTAACAGGATGTTTTTAAATTCTTCGAATTCATTTCCGCAGGGGCTTACTACTTTCTTTTTGTCTTGTAGATCTGCTAATTGCTTGGGTATTTTCGGTGTAAATCCAAGTGTCGATTCTACAACTTCGATAAACTTTGAGGGATGTGCTGTGCCGAGAAGGACTACGGTGTCGCCGGGGTTTTCTTTCAGCCAGTTGTCGCTTGCCAGCAAACCAACTGCGCCATGTGGATCAATAACGTATCCTGTTTCGTCATAGAGTTTTTTCATTCTGGTTTGGGTTTGCTCGTCTGTGAAAGAGAAGCCCGCCAGGTCCTTCTTTATTTTTTCTAAAGACTGATCGTATATATCCATGAGGCGCTCGAAGTTGCTAGCGGCTCCTACATCCATGGCATTAGAAATTGTTCTGACCGAAGGCTTTGGTTTAAAGTCTCCAGATTGTAGGTATTGGGGAACAGCGTCGTTAATGTTTGTTGCGGCTAAGAATTTTTTAACAGGAAGCCCAAGTCTTTTAGCAAATACTCCAGCTGTAAGGTTGCCAAAGTTACCACTAGGAATGGAAAAAACTAAATCCTTTTTTCCTAGTTTGTGCACAGAGTGCATAAAGTAGAGCATCTGTGGAATGAGCCTCGCGATGTTTATGGAGTTGGCTGCTGTGAGGTTTAGATTATTGCGTATTTCGGAATCAGCGAAACTTTTCTTCACCATATTTTGGCAGTCATCAAAAGTTCCTTCTACCTCCACAGCCGTGATATTTCCTCCAAGAGTAGTGAGCTGTTTTTCCTGGAGTGGGCTAACTTTACCCTTTGGGTAAAGAAGCACGACTTCAATCCCAGGAACATTGTAAAATCCGTTTGCAACAGCTCCACCGGTATCTCCCGAAGTTGCTACGATTACAGTCGTTAATTTGGAAGAGTCGGTTTTAAGAGCTGCCACCATTCGAGCCATGAATCTTGCCCCGAAGTCTTTAAACGCTAGTGTCGGGCCGTGGAATAACTCAAGTATGTAGGTGTTTGGGGAGAGCTCAACGAGAGGGACCTCGAAATCAAATGCATCATCGCAAATGCTTTTTAGCTGAGATTCCTCAATGGCGCCATCTACGAGCTGTTTAGCACCTTCAAAAGCTGTCTCCGGAAAACTGGCGAAATTGTCAGAATCGATTTTTGAAAAAGATTCCGGCATGAAAAGCCCTCCATCTGGAGCAAGGCCCTCTAGAATAGCGTCAGAAAGATTGGAGCGTAAGGATTTGTCTCTTGTGCTGTAAAATTTCATGGGGTTCTATACCAAGTAACTCGCTGCTTTTACTATATCAGCAAAAACGCCTGCTGCCGTAACTTGAGTTCCAGCTCCAGGTCCTTTCACCACCAGGGGGCAAGCGTTGTAGCGTTTGGTGGTAAAAGAAATAATATTATCGCTTCCTTGCAAAGAGGAAAAAGGGTGATCGAAAGTAACGGCCGAGAGTTTGACGACAGCTTTTCCCTCTGAAATCTTAGCCATATATACTAGCTTCTTTTTTTCTGCAGCTGCTTTTGACCGAATCTCTTCATACTCTTGGTCGCCTTGAGGAAGTAGGTTCATGAACTCCTCAACTGAGCTAGCATTGGAAGCCGCTGAGGGTACTAATGATTCAACACTAACATCGCTTTCTTCTAGAGGTAAGCCCATTTCTCGGCCGAGGATTAAGATTTTACGGGCTACATCCATTCCGCTTAAGTCGTCTCTGGGGTCTGGTTCGGTGAAACCACTTTCTTTGGCACCTTCGACGACCTTACTGAAACTATCGCTTCCATCGAAAGTGTTGAATATGTAGCTTAAGGTTCCAGAGAGTACTGCTTCGATGCTTAGAACCTCGTCTCCACTACGCATTAAGTCTTTTAGAGTTTCAATGACAGGAAGCCCCGCACCAACGTTAGTCTCATAGAAAAAGTTGACGTTCGCTTTGCTAGCTACTTGTTGAAGCTCCAAGAATCTGGCGTATGAACTAGAGTTGGCTTTTTTATTGGGAGTGACAACTGAAATACTTTCACCAAGAATTTGTTCATAAAAATTAGCAACGACGTCATGAGCAGTGTTATCGATGAAAATACTATTTGGAAGATTTGTCTCGATCATTGTTGAGACAAAATCTTCAATAGAAGAGGCTGATCCCTCAGATTCAAGCTCTTGCTGCCAGGTAGATGAATTAATGCCTTCAGACTTGAAAATAGACCGTTTGCTGTTTGCTAACCCAATCAAGCGAATGTCTAAGCCAGAGTCTTTTTTTAATTTACTGCTATGTTCGGCAAGTTGTTGTAGTAGAGTTGCGCCAACCTGACCTACTCCGACACAGAAGAGGTTTATAGTTTTTAGAGTTGAGGCGAAAAATGCATCATGAAGAGCCTTTAAGCCCTTAACCTCGTCTTTGGAGTTTACAACTATTGAGAGGTTTAACTCGGAGGAGCCTTGAGCTATAGCTTGAACGTTAATTCCATTCTGTCCTAGAGCTTGAAATACTTTTCCCGAAAGGCCGGGTGATTGGCGCATATTTTCACCAACTACGGCGATGATGGAGCATCCTGATGCAGAGGTTATAGAGTTGATTTTTCCAGCTTTAATCTCATTGCTAAATTCTTCATTTAGGGAAGTGATAGCTTTTTTACTTGAAGAGTCCTTCAATGCGAAGCATATGGAATGTTCCGATGAGGCTTGGGAGATTAAAATAACATTAATATTGTTCTCTGAAAGGGAGCGGAAAACTCGACGTGCGGTGCCACTGACACCTACCAATCCAGCCCCCTCAACTCGAAGTAAGGATAAATCTGAAATCGCTGAAATTCCAGTTATCGCTGAGTCTGTGCTAGGTTTTTTTGAGCTAATTACGCTGCCCGGCTCATTAACTTTAAGAGAGTTTTTTACGACGACCGGAATGTCTCCAATTTTTGCAGGCTGCAGGGTAGGCGCATAGACAACTCGAGCCCCGAAGTGAGATAGTTCCATTGCTTCAAGGTAGGATAAAGATGGTATTGATATCGCTTTTGGGACTTTTTCGGGATCTGCGGTCATCATGCCGTCAACAGTAGTCCATATCTGTATCTCGCTTGCTTTTAATGCCAGACCAACCAAGGAAGCGGTGTAGTCGGACCCACCACGGCCAAGGTTTATAGACTCATTATTTTTGGTTGAAGCGATAAATCCCGGTATTACAGAAATTGCAACGTTAAGATTTTCAAAGTGATTGGCTAAGTTAGTAAGGGTAGATTCTCGGTCAACAGTGGTGTCACCTGAGGATTCTTCCGCTTTGATTAATTTTTCACTGTCTATTAGGGCGGTCTTAGCAAATTTCTCTTGGAGAAATTCGTGAACTAAAAAGGCTGATAGCTTTTCGCCAAAACCAATTATCTGGTCAGATAGTCGTGGCGACGGGGGAGTGGATTCATTAATTTTATTCAACATCTCGTCTACACTAGAAAATACTTGGTCAATTCTAGAGACGGCATTTTCTTGTCGAGCTTTTGAGAGGATTGGCAAAAAGATTTCTAGATGTTTGTCTTTGATTTTTTTAAGTAGCGGCTCAGCCTCTTGTCTAGAAGTTTTAGATTTTTCAATCGCCAATAAAAGGTCGTCTGTAATGTTTTCCACAGCTGAGATAACGACAGCTACTTTAGGGTCGGTTTCGAGGTTTTTTTCAATTATTGAAGCGGCTTGCTCAATAGCTTTAGAAGAAGCCAGAGAGGTGCCACCAAATTTTAGAACTTTCATTATCGTTAGCGCTTTGCTTGGGTCGAACCTAAGCGGGCAATACTTCTGAATTCTAGGCTATTTGTCAATGGTAGCTGCTACTCTGTTTCTATTAACCAAAACCTATGCGGTTACTAGTCGCCATTTCCGAAAACGCCCTAGGGGCTTGTAGATAACTTTAGTTTCATTTGAATTTTTAAAGGGCAAAAGTGTCAAAGTTGTGGCCACAATGCTATGGTTGCGCTGTGAGGAGTTTCTTCAGTATTTTTGCTTAGGGTTCGGTCTGTCGGACCTATTTTCGTGTTTGAATCGGGAATCTTAGAATGTCTATATTAAATTTATCAAGAATTAGATTTTGTCATGTGCTTCTTTTGGTCCTAACTTTACTCTCGTTACCCTCTTTATCCCTCGCAGAGGTTTTGCGTTACAAGGATAGCGATGGAAAAACCCATTATGTTAGTAGTGAAGCTAAAATTCCTTCTGAATTTCGTTATCAACTCAAAAGGCAGTCCAAGTTGCCGAAGATTGGTAAGTATAAGCCGGGAATGTATGATCGATTTGGAAATTTAAAGTCGAAGAAGAGAAAGGCTCCTGTTGCTAAAGTTGCAAAGTCAGCTCGACCGGCGGTTACACCTCAACCTCTAAAACATGTTGTTAGAACCAAACCAGTGCAGAATAAGCCGGTGCAGAGCAAGGTTGTTCAGCCTAAACCGAAAACCAATGTTGCCAGCTCAAGGACTCCCGTTGAAATCTATGTGAGTTCTGAATGCGCGCACTGTGGGGATCTGGAATCCTACTTACGATCGCAAAATATTCGTTTTAAGAAATTTAATATTGAAAATAGTGAAAAATTGAAAAACCAGTTTACTTCAATTTTTGGAACAGGCTCTGTGGTTCCCGGAATTAAGTACAAGGACGAGTATTTTACTGGATTCAATAAAGCTAGACTCAATCAAGTCCTGGATCTTTCTTAAGATTTTTTAAACTGATACTGATTTGAAAAAGGACCTAGAAAAGATCTGCAGATAGCAGAGAGGCTGGTTGCGAAACAAAAGCTTCGCAACCAGTAGGCCAACTTTTCTTACAGCGCTGCTTTTGCAGCTTCCAGTGCGGCGTCGTAGTTTGGCTCTTCTGCTATTTCTTTCACATATTCAACATGCTTAACCAAACCATCCTTGCCAATTACAAACACAGCTCTAGCTAGAAGACCCAGGTCAGAGGCATAGACACCAAAGTCCTTCTGAAAACTCCTATACTTGTAATCACTGGCAGTTTGCACAGCTTCAATTCCTTCAGCCCCACACCATCTTTTTTGGGCAAAAGGTAAGTCAACGCTAACGGCTAAGACTTTTATGTCCTCGGACAGACTAGTTGCTAGTTCATTGAACCTTCGGGTTTCGGTTTGGCAGACTGGAGTCTCAAAGCTTGGCACTGATAACAACACAAGTACGTCATTTTTGAAGTCATCTGATTTGATATCTGACATGTCGTTCGCAGTAAGTTGAAATTGAGGAGCTTTGTCACCTTCGGCAATAGAGTTTCCAGTGACTGGGGTAGGGTTCCCTTTGAAGGTGATGGTTTGGTTTGATTTATTCATAATTATCCATAGTTTGAAACATTAATCTGAGACGATCCTATTCTTTGGATTCTCCTAAGTCGACCTTTTCAAGTCGGCTCAAGGCAATAATACTCATCGCGTCTGAAATGTCACCCAACTCAACCATCTTATTAGCCTCCCGGAGCGAGACTTTTTTTATGCTGAGAACTTCCGTGGGGTCAGGCGAAGCTTGAGTTTGTGTCAGTCCCCTAGCGATATATAGCCATGCAGTTTCATCTGAATGGCTGTTACTTAAGTGAATAACTGGGCCAAGTTGTTCCCATTTCTCAGCAATCAAGCCGGCTTCCTCTTTTAATTCCCGTTTGCAACAATCAAGAGCTTCTTCACCTAACTCACTGCCCCCCTCGATTATTTCCCAAGAGTAGCTATTGGTGGGATAGC
>CALKYB010000331.1 GCA_938003565.1 uncultured bacterium | reverse complement strand
CAAGAGACAAGAAAGTTGTTCTTTTCAATTCCCAACTCAGATCGCTCAATCAATCTCCTAGGATCGTACCAACTTAAGTCATGACCTTTGTGAATAGTTTGAACTTTTCTTTTGAGATTTGGGTAAGTAGACAAATATTCTTCTATGGACCTACAAACACAAACTATTGAATCTAAACTAGGATTGAGAAAGGTCAACCAAGAACCAGGATCAAAGAAACTCAAATTACCCCCAATCCCACGATACCCAATACTTTTAACCCCAAGCCCAATAGATGCAATCAAGAAGTTAGACAGGGCTCTCTTAGAAAAGCAGTGGGCAATTTGTGTACCATTTTGAACCAACAATGCTCTTAGCCGCTTAATGGCGTGAATATCGATCCTGGACCCAATTTTCAAAGGACAAACTGGAATACCAGCCTCTCTGTATTTCGCAATAAAATTTGAAGAGGGATCAATAACGACTACTATTTTGAGGCCGAGCTGGTGCAAAGCTACAATCATTTCTGACTCGGGAAGATCATTGTCCGTCGCGACGCAAAGGATATTTGCAGAAAATTTTGAAGTTCCAGTCTCGCTCATACTTCCTCAAAGCCAATACTTACGCCCAACCCGGAGGTATTAAACCAACACTGAGAAAGATCGGCCGAGCCCATCTTGTATGGGCTATTAAAATAAGACATAGTGTTACCGAAAAGATATCTAGTGTCGCCAGAAGTAGAACTTTCCGAAAAAATACAACAGAAAGACTATCATGACAAGAAAGCGCGAAAGACCTTTTAAAATTTTGGGGCTACAACAGGTTGCGATCGGTTGGGAAAACAAAGAAATTCTCGAGACCTTCTTTATAGACTTGTTAGGTATAGAAAAAATCTCCAGCTTTGAGAGTAAAAAAGAAAATGTTCGGGAGTCTATTTGCTCTATAGGTGAAAGCCCTAATGGAGTTGAGCTGGACTTAATGGAGCCGATCATCAAAGACTCCAAACCAGCACCCCACCAACCGCCCCTAAATCATATTGGACTTTGGGTGGATAAAATTGAAGAAGCCTACAATTGGCTGGCCGAGAACGGAGTTCGCATGGCACCCGGTGGAATTCGCGAGGGAGCCTCAGGTCACAGAGTCTTTTTCACTCATCCTAAAGGATCAGCAGAGCACCCAATAGGGAGTATGATTCTGCTGGAATTCGTTCAACACCCAAACCCCAAATCCGAAGCATCCTAGCTAGTTGCTCAATTCAATAAGTATTTATTTGCGATTAATTAAGTATCTTTAATTGCCCTAGTTTTCACTATTCAATTTGGCGGATTATTTTAACTGAGATATAGTCTCCCCCTTCTTACAAACCCTGTCCCAAACAATAGAGTCTTTTTTCTATTTTTTTTTCACGGGACTTTATCGGACTAGAGCCAAATTAATGGAACACGATAGAATTTATAACTTTAGCGCAGGTCCTGCGGTATTGCCCGTAGAAGTACTTGAAATAGTAAAAGAGAACATTCTCAACTACAATAAATCAGGCATGGGTGTGATGGAGTTAAGCCACCGGAGCCCTGAATTTACAGAAATTATTGAATCAGCTGAAGCTAATCTTCGCGAGCTTCTAAGTATTGGAAGCGATTATTCGGTTTTATTTTGCACTGGTGGAGCTTCTACTCAGTTCTCGATGGTTCCCATGAATCTAAAAGGTGGTGGAGAAGGGCCATGTAGCTATATCGTCACTGGAAGCTGGTCCAAGAAAGCTTTGGCGGAAGCTAAGCGATTCTCCGAGACCCATGTTTGTGGATCATCTGAAGATAAAAACTTCTCCTATCTACCAGGCACTTTAGACATTCCGCAAAATGCCGCTTACGTTCACTTTACTAGCAACAACACAATTTTTGGAACACAGTATTCGGAAGAACCAGATACCAACGGTGCACCACTAATTTGCGACGCATCCTCTGACTTTCTGCATAAAAAACTAGATATTGATAAATATGGGTTAATATATGCAGGAGCACAAAAAAACCTAGGCCCCGCTGGTGTTTCAATTATTATTGTCAGGAAAGACCTTCTAGAAAGAGTGCCAGCAGATCTACCAAAGATGTTAGATTACAAAACCTACGTAGACGCCAACTCACTCTACAATACCCCACCGACTTTCCCAATTTATGTAGTGGGCGAGGTATTCAAATGGCTCAAAGCTAACGGCGGCCTTGAAAAAATGGCAGGTCGTAATAAAGAGAAAGCTGATATTCTTTATAATTTCATCGATGAAAGCGAATTCTACCGAGGAACAGCCGAAAAAGATTCTCGCTCCTTGATGAACGTTTGCTTCAGACTAAAGAATGAAGATCTTGAAGCAGAGTTTATCAAAGTCGCTAAAGAAAGTGGCTTTAACGGGCTCAAAGGTCATCGTAGCGTAGGTGGTGTTCGTGCCAGCATTTATAACGCTTTCCCAAAACGTGGGGTTGAAGATTTAGTCAAGTTTATGGCTCAGTTTTCAGAAGCCCACGGATAGGCTGACCATAAGATCTCTAGATGCTGATTTTCGACTATGACGGAGTTTTGCTAAACTCCCTAGACGATGTGGTGCTTACTTCCTGGAACGCAATCCATGGAAGTACTATAACCGCCATTGCGGAATTACCAGAAGACTATGTTTCCTTGATGAGACAAAATAGATTTCACTGTCAGCCGGCAGGCGATTTCCTGATTTTAGCGAAAGCACTAAAAGATAGTCAGAACTGTAGTCCTAGTTCAATAGTCAGCACTAAACACTACCGAGAACTAGTTGCCTCAGAGCAGACTCCTCTGGCCGATCGAACCCAAATGTTTTTTAATGCTAGAAACCGGCTGGTTGAAAAAAGCCCGCAAGCCTGGCTGGATCTAAACTCTGTTTACCAACCTCTCTGGAACAAACTTTCTGAGGGGCAGCGTAAGATCATAATTCTCACAAACAAGAATAAGGAATCAGTAATTAGTTCATCTATCCATTTCGGACTAAGCCTAGACCCGACAAACATATATTCCGGAGACAACTCCGCCACTAAAGAATCTAACCTAGAAAAAATCATAGATCGCTTCTCTTTTAAAGAAATACGTTTCGTAGATGACTCAATAAAAAATCTCCTAAACCTAAAAAACATCACTAAATCGAACCTCCCAGAAATTTCCTTTACCCCCATCCTTGCTGAATGGGGATTCAACGGTGAAGAATGCAAGGCCCTGGCCAAGGCGAATGACATTATCACCTTGGATCAAAAAACTTTTTTAGAAACTGAGCTATAGAATCACCTGAGGTCTTACTACTAGAGTAGTTGTCCACGACTATTCAATCTCTGCTGCGAAGTAGAACAGATATGCTGGGCCTCCAATATGCTTCAAGTCCGTTGGACTTCACTAGCCACTCTTTGCCCTTTCGCTCAATTAGATATCGATAAATAATTTTATAAATTAATTCTAAAATCACTCAAACAAAAACCTCTTTGGCGGTGTCGGAGCTCAGAGCCGAAGTCCTACTAAGAAGCTTCAATCCATATTGAAGAACTGTGGGGGCCGTTCACACCATTACCTCCGCTATCAATCCCCGGCCGAGGTTTTAGCTTATTAAACTTCAGCCTACCGTTTTTGGCATTGAGTTCGGACTCAAGGCTTGTAAAAACTTCATCGACTATGACTTCAAAACGAGCAAGACGGCTCCCAGTTTGCTCTAGAGATTCCTCTCCCGCATTTTGGAACGTAATTCTATGTTTCTCAAGAATTACATGTTCACTCTGAGTCGCGTGCCCCGGAAGCAGTTCGCTCTTCTCGGCGCTTAATTGCCTATCGATCTGTTCT
>CALKYB010000330.1 GCA_938003565.1 uncultured bacterium | reverse complement strand
TATTGAAGAGTTTAAGTTGGGTTTTGCCCCAGATGGTTGGAATTTTATTTTAGAGCGTTTACAGAAGAGAATTGAGAGTTTGGGTACAACTAATTTGCCTTTGGATAGTGCTAAACTTAGTTGGTTGTTGAGCTCGGCTGGGCTTCTTAAGAAAAGTCAAAAGTCTGAAAAAGGGGGAGGTTCTAGCAGCTCTTATGATGTATTTCGTAATCGAGTCGTTTTTCCGGTTTGTAGGAGTGATGGAGCTCCAGTTGCGTTTGGTGCTCGACTTTTGTCAAAGTCGAGCACGGGCCCTAAGTATATTAATTCTCCTGAGAGTTTAGTTTACGAAAAACGAAAGACTTTTTTTGGCTTGCCCCAGGCCTTGAAATCGATCAGAGCAACTCGTGAGGTATACGTAGTGGAGGGATACATGGATGTACTTTCTTTGCATCGAGCTGGTGTTGAAAATGTAGTTGCGACTTGTGGAACCGCTATGACCGAGGGGCATGTTTCGGTTCTCAAAAGGCTCGCGGATGGAGTAATCATGGTTTACGATGGGGATAAAGCCGGTCTGAAGTCAGCTGCTATGAGTTTCCGTAATATTGCAGGCTCAGGACTAGAGTCCAGGGTAAGTCTGTTGCCCAAAGATGAAGACCCAGACTCGCTTGTTAGTAGGTTTCTCTCAGAGGGTAAGGATCCAACTGAGTACTTCCGTGAGAATCGGCAAGCTTTATTGGATTTGTTTCTTGCTTATCAATTATTTGGGGATGAGGCGAGAATAGAAGAGGGCGGCAGGCTTAGTTCGGATGGAGTTGGTGCTGCCAAAAAAGGCAAGGCGGCTGAGGAATTAGGAAAGATCTTAGCCCAAATTGTTAACCCTGTGGAAAGGGAAGTGTTTTTGAATATGGGTAGTAGTTTTTTGGATGTGTCCCGAGATTCGATTGGAGACCTAGTGCGGTCCTTCATGGATATTGATTCCCGGCGGCAGACAGTTTTGGATAAGGGCTCCAAAAAGAATCACTACACCCAAGTCAGTCAAAAGGTATTATCACCAATAGAATCTGAGGATGCCTTGGGTATGGATGCAGTTCTCGAATCAAAATTTTGGAGCCCAGCTATTTGGGAGCGGGCCGTAGTTCAAGCTTGTCTCGTTGCTCCTCAGCGAGCTGTGGATTTTGAGAAGATTTTCCTTGAATTTTCTGTCGGTGCAACTGACTCCTGTAAGCTTCGCGTTAACTCCCAGTTAGTTAGCTTTTTGGAGACACTGAGCTCTGGAAATTTTAAAGCTCTTCCGGAAGGGGTGGATTCCTTGCAGACAGTTTTGGATAATTGTGGAATTGGAGAGTGCGGTTTTATGGAAGAAGCGCTTTATCTAACTCAATTTAAAAAATACGATCTTGAACTAGTGTTCCTTGAAACGAGAGCGACTATTTCGCGTTTGGCGGTTAAAAATAGGATAGCGACTATTTCTAGAGCAGAGCGTGCCGCTAGCGAATCGGGGGCATCAGAGGAGGAGGTGTTGAACTTGATTCAAAGAAAGCGGGATTTGAAGCGTCGCCAGCAAGGATACAATAAAAAATAGAGTACTCCTTATTGGTATCAATTACTTCGTCTTCTTTTGGGTAAAAATTTGCACCAAGGTCATACAATGTTAGTAAATCCTTAGATAGCTGTAATCACCCGATAAATATTTGTTTTAATGGGATTACTTTTCCCTCGGACTTTTTTTGTCATCATTTTATTATCTTTTGTCCTAATGGACGGTGTAGTGTTTTTTGTTCGTTATTTGGGGTGGTATCAGGGTTGAGCGGTTAGAAACGCTATTCTTTCCTACCATACATTTCCGACAAAACAGCACTGAAATTTGAAAATTTCCGGTCCCTCAGCTAGAAAGCTCAGGAAATCGGTAGTTTGGGGATTAGGAATAGGTATATTTGGGGGGTCAGGTCCACTAGTTTTGAATTAGTGGTGCTGAAGCCAACTTTGTTGGCATAATAACGATTTTTCAATTGTGAAACCAAATATTTGGAATTCTAGGGTGTTATTTGTGGCACACTGGGACTCCCCTGATGCGTCTCTAAATTAGATAAGCTACGTGGATGGATTGACGGCATGGCAGTCAATCTGGAAACCTATTTTTAGATTTTTCTCTTGCAGAGAGTAGGATCATAATATAATTGTCGCAATCTTTACTTGAGTGATTTTTTAGATGGCACGAACTAAATTGAAATCGAGCTCTTCAGCTAAATCCAGAAAAAAAACTTCTACAGCGAAGAAGAGCAGTGCATCCACTAAAAAGAGTGTCAAGAAGAAAGCTAAACCGGCTGCGAAAAAGAAGCCTGCTGTGAAAAAGAAAGTTGTTAAGAAAACAACTAAGAAGAAAGTCGTTTCAAAGACCAAAAAGAAGGTTGCGAAGAAGCAAGTTAAGTCTAGTAGTGTTTCTAAATCTAAAAAGAAGCCTGCGAAGTCGAAGCCTGTTAAGAGAAAAACTGTTAAACCTAAGGCTTCAAGTAAATCTGTGAAATCAAAAACCGCTAAGGCAGGCTCTAAAAAAGTCGCGACTAAGAAAAAAGTGACTAAGGCTTCTAAAAAGTCAGTTGCTACCAAAAAACCTAAAGCAGCTCCTAAAGCTAAGAAGGCTGGCAAAACTGCCAGCAAGCAAGTTAAGTCTGTTACAAAGGGCAAAGACAAAAAGACCAAAGCTGGGGCCAAAGGGGGTTCTGAACTTACTGTTGTTGATGCCGAAAAGAAAGTAGCTAATGGAGTTGCGGTGCCGGAGATTGTGGTAGACGAGAAAGTTGGACCTGTAGAGATCGGTGACGCCACTGCCTTAGATGTTGGCGATGATGGTGGAGAAGTTGCTGAAGGAGCTTCTGAAGAGGCTGGAGCTAGTCCTTTGCGGGTTGCGGAGGCTTCCATTGAATCTGTGCAAGAGAATGCTCTTGCGGTTGGAGTTGGTAAGAGTACGGATCCGGTAAGGATGTATTTGCGGGAGATGGGAGGTGTAAGCTTACTCACCCGTGAAGGCGAAGTCGTAATTGCCAAGAAAATCGAAAAGGGACAAAAAGATATAGAACAGGAAGTTTGTCAGGCTCCGATTGCCATGACATACATTCTCAACCTCGCCGAGGAGCTTAAAGAGGGCAAGGTTCGAGTCCGGGATTTATTTGGGGATGAAGAAACTCCAGCCGAGCAAGGAGAAGGCGAGGAGGAGTCGGAGGAGGAGCCTAAAGTAGAGGCAGCACCGCCTATTTCGAGCGCTGATGCGGAGGAGCTTGCCGCCGAAGAAGATGAAGAGATAAAGAAACAGTTCTTCAAAGACACCGCAGGCCTAAAAAAATCGAGAAGGGCAACAGAAGATACTTTCGCGAAGTTGCGCAAGCTTGATCCGAAGTCCAAGGAATATGCTGAGATTTCCAAAAAATATAACAAGCAACGAGAGCGCAACTCTGCCAAAGTTTTCGATCTTGGTTTAGCCGATAAGCACCATGAAGCGATAATTCAGCAACTCAAGGATTATAGAAGATCCCTGCGGGCCTCAGAGAGGATTGTTGAGCGAGTTATGCGTGAAACAGGGAGGGATCGCTCGGAAGTTATCGAAGCAGTTCGTGAGCTGTTGGAAGGTGATTCACTAGCTTTCAAGAGAGTTTGTCGTCGCCTTAAATTGACTGCAAATGAAGCTCGAGAGATGTCCACCTCCGTCGCGGATGCCTGTAGGATTATTGATGACATTGAGTTAGCGGTCTTGGTTACTTCTGATGAACTCAAGCGTAGCGTTCAGTCTTTAAGTGCGGGAGAGCACCGAGTCTATAATGCTAAAAGAGAGTTGGTCGAAGCCAATTTGCGTTTAGTTGTTTCTCTGGCAAAAAAATACACAAACCGAGGACTTCAGTTTCTAGATCTTATTCAGGAAGGAAATATCGGTTTGATGAAGGCCGTGGATAAGTTTGAGTATCAGAGGGGTTATAAGTTTTCGACCTACGCAACCTGGTGGATTCGCCAGGCCATAACTAGGGCGATTGCGGACCAAGCTAGAACTATTCGTATTCCGGTTCATATGATCGAGACGATCAACAAGTTGGTTCGAGTTACTCGTTATCTAGTTCAAGAGCTGGGTCGTGAACCTTCACCAGAAGAAATCGCTGAGAGAATGGATATTTCAGTGGATAAGGTAAGAAAAGTTCTTAAGATAGCGAAAGAGCCGATTTCTTTAGAGACTCCAATCGGAGAAGATGCTGACAGTCAGCTTGGAGA
>CALKYB010000329.1 GCA_938003565.1 uncultured bacterium | reverse complement strand
AGGAAGCGGGCTATTTGGAGAATCAAGGCTTTCCGGGACAGTTCCCCTTTACAAGAGGAATACATGCTAGCATGTACCGTGCCCGACTTTGGACTATGAGGCAGTACGCCGGTTTTGGCACTGCGTCTGATACGAACCGGCGATATAAGAAGTTATTGAAAGGTGGTACTTCGGGCTTAAGCGTGGCTTTTGATCTGCCTACTCAGATGGGTTTTGACTCGGATCACGAGCGTGCCAAAGGAGAAGTTGGAAGAGTAGGGGTTGCTATTGATTCAGTAGACGATATGGAGAGGCTTTTTGATGGGATCCCTCTGGGTGAAGTCTCAACGAGCATGACCATTAACTCTACAGCTCACATCTTGTTAGCAATGTATATGGTAGTGGCGAAGCGGCAAGGAGTTGAGGTCAGTAAAATTAGAGGAACAGTTCAGAACGATATACTAAAAGAGTATATTGCGAGAGGAACATACATATATCCACCAAAAGAATCTCTTAGAATAACAGCGGATATTTTCGAGTTTTGCAGAGACAATCTTCCTGCTTGGAATACAATTTCGGTTTCTGGTTATCATATTCGTGAGGCCGGTTCGACTGCAGTCCAGGAAGTGGCGTTTACCTTGGCGAATGGGTTGGCATATTTAAGAGCTGCAAATAAGCGCGGGCTTGAGATAGATGATGTTGCGCCGAGAATGGCATTTTTCTTTAATTGCCATAACAATTTTTTAGAGGAAATTGCTAAGTTCCGTGTTGCTAGAAGGATTTGGGCTCGGTTAGTCAGGGCGGAGTTTAATCCTAAAAATGAGAAAAGTTTGAAGCTTAGGTTCCATACTCAAACAGCAGGGTCCACGCTTACTGCTCAGCAGCCTTTAGTAAATATAGTTCGAACTGGAACTCAAGCCTTAGCGGCAGTGCTTGGAGGGACTCAGTCTTTACATACGAATGCTTGGGATGAAGCCTTGGGCTTGCCTTGCGAGGAAGCTGCCATTTGTGCACTCCGCACGCAGCAATACCTGGCGTTTGAAAGTGGAGTTGCTGATGTAGTGGATCCTTTGGCTGGAAGTTATTTTTTAGAAGATCTAAGCGACCAGATTGAGGTGGGTGTATTAGACTATTTTGAAAAAATTGAATCAATTGGCGGTATGGTTAAGGCGATTGAAGAGGAATTTCCACAGAAAGAAATTGAGTCAGCTGCATTCGACTATCAAAAGAGAGTTGAGAGTGGGGAAGCAAAAATTGTGGGAGTGAATGCTGGTTTAGATGAGGCGCAGGGAGCTGAAGGAAAGTTTGGAGATGTGCAGAAGCCTGACCCAAAGTTGGAGCAAGTACAGAGAGAACGACTTGAGAGTTTAAAGAACTCTCGAGATTCTCGAAAAATCGAGGACTCTTTAGAGAAGCTTAAGAATGCGGCCAAAGAGGAAAGAAATTTGATGCCTTCAGTTATTGAGGCTGTAGAGAATCGGGCAACTTTAGGGGAAATATCCGATGTTTTACGTGCTGTATTTGGGCTCTACTAAGGCTAGGTTTGCCCATAGCTTTTAGGCTTTGCAAAATCTACTATAGGTAGTATCCTCACCGGCGCCTTTTTGGTCAGAATTCTAGTTTAAGTTATTGCTGATAGAGTGAGAGTTTGAGTATGAGAAAGAGAGAGTTAGAGAAATTTAAAAAGCTTCTAATCCTTGAGCGTCAGGGTATACATAATCATCTTTCTAAGCTTGCAGGAGATTCGAAGAGTCAGTTGACCCAGGGAGGAGGTGACTCGGTTGATATAGCTTCAATGGAGATTAACCAAGCTGCTATTCAAAAGCTTGGAAATCGAGAGAAGAAACTTCTGAGTAAGATCGACAATTGTTTGAAGAAAATTGACGATGGTGAGTATGGTGTTTGCGAGAACTGCGGTGAGAAAATATCTGCCGCTCGTTTAGAAGCCAGACCGGTTGCGGCGTTTTGCATAGATTGTAAAACTGAGCTTGAGCAAAATGAACGTCGTTACAGTGACGCATCCGACGAAGGTTCCGATGCCATCTCCGATGATTTAGACGACTAAAATCGATTTGAAACTTAGTCAAGCAGGTGCTGCTTACTTCCATAGTGTTGTTGGGAGCGCTGATGCAACTTGATGCCGAACTTTTTGAAAAGCTTGTTCTAAATTCCGGGCTGAGGAATGTAGGAGTTTTGACCCGCGACGAGGCTGAATCTGTGTTGCAGGAACAAGTGTCCAGATTGGAATCTTGGCAGCGACAGGACTTCAATGGCGAGATGCGTTTTATGTCTCGCCCTAGTAGTTTTTATACTGATTTCGATCACATCCTTCCCGAAACACGCTCAGTGATAACTTTGGCAATTAGTTATCATTCAGATTTTCCACACCCATCTAAACTCGGATACGGCCGAGTATCTAGATACGCTTGGGGAAAGGATTATCACAAAGTTTTAAAAAAACGTTTAAAAAAGCTTGTTAGGTCCATTGAATCTGTTTTGCCTGAGCCAGATCAATTTAAATGGCGAATTTTTTCCGACGCGGTTCCGCTTCTAGAGCGCTCACTTTTTAGGGCTTCTGGTGCTGGATTCATAGGGAAAAATTCTATGATGATTATTCCTGGCACTGGTTCTTGGACTTTTATAGCTGAGATTCTTACAAACCTTGATATTTCTGCTTCCGAGAATCTGTTAAAGGTTTTGAACCCCAGTCAGGATTGTGGAACTTGTAGTAGATGTTTGGATGGGTGTCCTACTCAAGCCTTCTCAGACGCTTATTCTCTAGATGCTAGAAAGTGCATTAGCTACCTTACCATTGAAAAAAGATCGGAGTTTTCTGAGTGGGATTCACAGGCCTTGGGCGACTGGATATTTGGATGTGATGTTTGCCAAGAGGTTTGTCCTTTTAATCATGCCGAATTGCCAATGAGTGATGATGAGAAATTTGCTCCAGTAAACGGCGCGGGCCCATACTTAAAATTGTCTGAAGTGTTTCAGATTGAGAATAAACAGCAGTTTCTCGATAGATTTGCAGGCACGCCTATAATGAGGGCTGGAAGGGAGAAGCTGATAGCTAACGCTTTGGCTGTCGTTTCAAACAATATTGAATGTTTAGAGGATGGAGAGTTACTCGAGTCGCTTCGGGGACTTAGGAGAGGAGTTGAATTAGGACAGCCAGGAGGCTTGTTTGAAAAGCAGTTGCTCAGTATTGATATTGAGCAGTGAATCGGGATTTTGTTCGCTTAGCCAAATTTGTAACAAGTTTTTCGCTTGTCCTCGCCTTTTCGGACTTATGCTTTAGGTGAAGAAGTTAGTTTGCTTGATTGAGTTGTTTGCGGCTGCGGAAGTCGCTCAAAACTAGTTACAAATTTGGCTAAGCTCTGCAACTAAATCCATTCTGCGGTTTTGCTATTAAAGGTAGTTAGAGTTGAAGAGTTTTTCTTTAAAGTCTTCTGCCGAAATTTATAGTGGGCGGGGTATATACTGAAACCATTATAAATTTCGGTATTTTAGTTTACCTTCCACAGTTTCAGTATAAGCCGAGCGTGAGCGAGGCGATTATACAGGTATACCCCGCCCAAGATATTCTTAGAAGCGCAGCTTCGCAAGAAA
>CALKYB010000328.1 GCA_938003565.1 uncultured bacterium | reverse complement strand
AAGGCAACTAGGCGGATAGAGAAAATCTAACATTTGATCTAACATCTCAAACTCTCTTACTAAGATTCCAAAAGGGATCGACCAGTCATTTGCGATGGTTTTGGGATGCTTAGAAGATCACAAACTGTAGGGGCGATATCGCACAAAGCTCCACCTTGACGAAGAGCAGTTCCCTCAGAAATTGAAGATTGGTATAAAACAATTGGAACAGGGAATGTAGTGTGAAATGTATGAGGCTCCCCAGTATCATACTGAATCATTTGTTCTGAGTTTCCATGATCCGCAGTCACAAGCGCAGTCCCGGATAGCTTATCCAAACATTCTAAAAGCCGCCCCAAACAGGTGTCAACTGATTCTACGGCCTTCTTAGCAGCTTCAAAACTACCCGTATGACCAACCATGTCGCAATTGGCAAAATTAACTATGGCTACATCTGTCTTACTTGACTGAAGTGAAGAAATTAAAAAATCAGTAACTTCCTCAACACTCATTTCTGGCTTTAGATCATACGTCGGCACATCCCGAGGGGAGGGAACCACCTTTCTCTCTTCACGATCTAAACTATCTTCCACACCACCATTAAAGAAATAGGTGACATGTGGGTATTTCTCTGTCTCAGCCAGCCTTAGTTGAGACAGTCCGGCTTCCTGAAGTGCTATACCTAAATGATTCACCACTGGCTCAGGAGGAAAGATAACTGGAATGCTAAACTCTTGATCATACTCAGTAAGACTACAAAGCAATCTTGGAGCTTGATATTCTGCTCTTTGAAACTCACTAAAATCTTGTGTAGAGGGGTCAAAAAATGAAGTTACAAGCTGTCTCATGCGATCAGCTCGAAAGTTATAAAAAAGCACGCTTGACTCCGGCTCTATCGCCACATGAAAGGGAAGGCAAATTGGCTCAAGAAACTCATCTCCAACCCCCGCTTTATATTGCTTAGATATGGCCTCATCAATGGAAGCAGATTCCTCGCCAATTCCATTGGTGAACAAACGCCAGGCTTTCTCTGTTCTATCCCAGCGATTATCACGATCCATCGCATAGTATCTGCCAACAATATCAACTATTCTAGCCTCAACTTGATGCTGTATCGAAATCTCCCGTAAACGCTCCCCAACGCTAACCAGTTCCTCAACGGCTAAATTGGGAGGACAATCTCGACCATCCGAAATAGCATGAACAAATATCTTATTTACACCCTTCGAAGCAGCTGTCTCCACCAAGGCCAGTAGATGCTCAACATCACTATGGACCCCACCACCACTACAGAGTCCAACTAGGTGCAGAGAGTTCTTCTTAGCAGACTCAATGAGCGTTTTAGCCGAGTCTCCCTCAAGTATTTCCTGATTTCTAATAGAGGCATTTATCCTACTTAGGTCTTGATAAACAACCCGACCCGCGCCGATATTTAGGTGTCCGACTTCCGAATTTCCCATTTGCCCTTCAGGCAACCCAACTCTCTCACCATGCGTAGTCAATGTCGCATTAGGAAAATCTGATAAAAGACGATCCAAGTTTGGGGTTTTAGCATGAAAAACAGCATTACCTTCTGGGTTAGGATTAAGCCCTAGGCCGTCAAGAATGAGCAAAACAAAAGGCTTCATCGATCTCTCCAAAATCAAAACCCACACTCTCTCTCGACCCAAATGGTCGAAAAAGGGCCTCAGTAGAAATTCACTGGCAGCGCTAGCGCACTACTATACCCCGGGGTGAAGATTATTTATAAATGCCGAAATTTAAATGAGGCGCAGTATAATCTAAAAAAAGGTCTTGAGAAAGGTAGCCCCGACCAAAAAGAGTAAACCCAGCACTAACGGCATCTGAAAACTTCAAAACCAAACGGTGGTTATAACTATCCTTCCCAACCGATTCGCGGCTTATCAGCAGAAATAGGGTTTGGTAGGCCCAGCTTCTCTACGGCACCCTTGAGGGTAGCAAAAGCTTCATCTGTACTACCAGCCTTACGTATAAGCTCAGCTTTAGTTATGTCCAAAGGAACTCTTGCAGGATGAGAGTTAGTGCACTCCTCCGAGAGTTTATCATACTCCTCTTTGGCTTCGTCAATCATCTCTAGTCTAAGGTAGAGATTGACCAATGAAATTCTTCCAAACACCGCTGCTTCAGAAGGAACGTTCTGGATTGACTTCTTAACTATCTCAACTGCTTTGGCAGGCTCATCAACTTCAACCAATGAGTCAGCTATCCGCTCCAAGTGAATCACATTATGATCACTCTGGTAAGCCTTACTCCAAAGCTTCGCAGCTGACTTATAATCGCCCGCTTCGGACTCAATCGCCGCAAGAGCCGCCAAAGAAGGTCCATGGCTTCTGTGCCTTTTAACAACATCGGATATAGCTTTCTTTAAACTCGTACCCTCACGCTTTGCTTCAAGTCGCGCATGCCCAAGTTCTAAATCCGCTAGGTTCTTAGCTTCATCAGAGCGCTCTTCGCTACTAACTAACTTCAATAGCTGTTTCTGAAAATCAATCGCCTCAGGATACCTTTTCAAAGGCTCACAAAGACTTATTAACTTTCTCAAGGCTTGGATATTATTCGGTTGCTGCTTGTGTACCAATGATGCGTTATCGTAGGCAGCCGTATAGTTATCCATGGCTTCATTAATATCCGCACCAAGAAACAACAACTCAACATTGTCTTTCTGAGTTTGACGAGCTGAGTCAACAACTTTAAGAGCTTCAGGAAAGTTCCCTTGCTTAAACAAAGTTTCAGCAAGCATTGAAGATGCTAAAACGTCGTCCCCGTCATTGCTGTATATCTTCTGAAAAGTGCTCTCAGCTTGTTGAAAATTCCCGGCGGCTAGATATTCTCGCCCGGCAACTAAATCTTCGTGATGCTTCACTATTGAAGCATGCTTCTTTCTCTCCTTACGGTTACGAACCGCTCCTGATATCTTACCAAGAAGACCCATCAACCAGGTAACAACCACACCTAGAAAAAAACTAGCGATTAAGACCACATACAATGGCTGATTCTCAACGCCAATATCCTTGTACAGCTTTACACTTGTACTAGCATCATTATTCGAAGTTAGAGTTAAGACAGCTGCCATGGCAGCTATACCTAAAGCGAGATAAATCAAGGTTCGCATGAAAAGAATTCCTGTTAAATCAGTCGAGTAAAAAAGAGCCTAAGTAAAATTCAATATCCTAGAAGAACAAAAGCCCAGACAAACATTCTGACAACCCTATCGAGACTAATAAACAAAAGCTTGAGAGGGCTAAACTTTATTCATCTCAGCTAAGCGCTTTAATTGCCAGTATTGTAACTAGCTGTTCTTCTGACTTAAACTACTTTAAACGCCTTCTCTGAGCAAGAATCCAAAGAAAAGCATGAAAATTACTGCTATTCCTATTTATTTAATGAAAAATATGCAGAGACCTTCAGATAATACTTACAATTCTAGTCTCTTATAGGTTCGATACTTGAAAAAGACTCCACCGAGCATCTAGATAATATAAACAAACCCTAATCCATGTTTGGCTCAAGGTTAATGATCTGGAATATCATTAATGCTATCCTCTCCGCGATTCACTAGTTCGAGTTGAGAGGGTGAGAAAATCAGGCGGTCGCTGGTGGCTTGTTCACTGGAGGAAAGTCAGGACACCGCAGAGTAAATTGGCTGTTTTCGCAGCTCCGGGTGACCGGGAGAAAGTGCCACAGAAAATATACCGCCAATTTATTAATTGGTAAGGGTGAAAAGGTGGGGTAAGAGCCTACCAGTGCTTTTGGTAACAGAAGCAGCTTGGTAAACCTCAATCGGTGCAAGACCAAATAGGGGAATCAAAAAGCTTTGCTTTTTAGCAGCTGCTCGTTGTTTGAATTTCCGGGTTAGGTCGCTTAGAAGAATGACTGCCCATGGTTCCTAGGAATCATGAACAGAATCCTGCTTATTGAGTTTCTCATCCTCTGGGTTCGGCTGGTACTCGTTGGGGTCTTTCTATAGGCAAAGAAAAAGCTTATATAGTGTTGGAGATTTTTTAAACGAGACCTATGTACACTATTTTCATACCCGTCTATAATGAATCAGAAATTTTAGAAGACAATGTATTGCGTGTTCGCGAGTACATGCAGTCTTTAAAACTAGATCACGAGGTCATTGTAGTTAGCAACGGTTCCACTGACGATACCGAAAAGATCGGTCAACAACTGGCCAGTCAGTGCGACTGGTTTCGATTTTTTACAATTGAGGGAAAGGGAGTTGGCCTAGCTTTTAGTAAGGGAGTCCAGGAAGCTAAGGGAGAATTCATAATCTCTCTCGACGCGGATCTTTCCTCTGAGTTAACTTTTATTAATTTTGCACGCGATCTCCTAGCTCATGCAGATATGGTTGTCGGCTCTAAAACAATGGGCACCCAGAGAAGAGGTCTAATTCGAATCTTAGGCAGCCAAACCTACATTCTATTTACGCAAATTTTCTTTGACCTAACAATTTCAGATTATTCACTCGGAGCCAAAGCTTACCGTCGTGACAAACTGTTACCCTTGCTTGGCAATTTAGATAGTTGGACCGGGTATGTTTTTGAGATCTGTGTTTGGCTACGTCAACAACGTGGACGAATTATACAGGTGGGAATTGAATGCGAAGACACTAGGGCCAGCAGATTTAACTTGCTTCACGAAGGGTTTTACCGTTACCGGCACCTTTATCAAACCTGGAAACGCATGCGTCAATCTCCCAAATGGTTGGCTGAGAAGGGCTAAAATCATCTTTGATCTGGAGAAATTAGTTTGAGAAAGAGAAAGCCTGGGAAAAAGGGCTTATTGAGGGCATCGAAACTACTGCGTTGGGGTGAGCCCTTGGTGGGGGTCTGTTTTTTACTTCTATTCTCTAGCCTCTTTTACGAACAACTACCCGAAATATTTTTCAACTCTCCTCTACCGGCCACCGGTGGGGATACCGGATCTCACTTCTGGCCCGTTCACGTCCTCTTTCACCATGGCTTTAGTCAGGGAGTTGTAAAGGTTTGGAATCCGGGGAATCTAACTGGGGAACCTCTTTTAGTTCACTATTTCCCTCTGCCTTTTATTTTAATGGCTCTTATGGGGTTCGTGTTGCCATTGGGAATGGCGTTTAATATCGGCACGCTGCTACCTCTATTTCTATTACCATTTTGCACCTACTTTGGGCTTAGGTTAATGGGTCTGAAATTCCCAGCACCTATTTTTGCTGCGGCTTCAACTCTTCCTTTCCTCTACAACGAATCTAACTCTATGTGGGGTGGAAACACGCTCTCGACCATGGCCGGACAATTTGCACACGGCTACGCCCTTTGTTTTGTCGTTCTCGGAGTAGGTTTTCTCTACCACGAAACCAGAAAAAACAGATTTCCATTATTGTCAGGGCTTATGTTTGCGGCAGTCGCTCTCAGTCACGCCTATGTTTTGCTAGGGGTTCCAATATTTGTCTTGGTGTACCTACTAGCATTTCCGAAACACATGGACCCGCAATCTCACCTAAACTTTGGTTTGTCTTGCCTTGGACGATTTAAAAAGGCTCTAATCTCAGGCATAATAGCCTTAGTTTTTTCCATTTGGTTCCTAGCTCCCATGATCGACAACTCAAAGTGGAATACCGCTTTTGCCTTTCCATGGTGGTCAGAGGATATTTGGGCTGAGATTATACATAATATATTCTATCCAACCTTAGCCCTACTAGGATTCTCGATTACGCTCTACCTCGCATCCATAATTACAGCAAAATTTAAATCTAGAGAAACTCTCATTTTTTCAATTACTACTTTACCATTTCTAGCCTGCCTGGCTTGGTATGAACCTAGAGTTTTGGTTTCTTACCCATTTCTAGTTTTCATCTTCTTCAACCGGAGTAACTCTTTTTCCCAGAAAATTTCTAAATCAAGTTGGCTCCTCCTTATCTGGCTAATCCCAGCTTTATTCTATGCGGGAATGTTTAAAGTTTTTCCTAAAATTGGCCTCGTTGATGTTCGAGTGGTTCCCCAAACCCAACTCTTTCTCTCAATTTTAGCTGGAGCTTGGTTAGGACTTCAACTTCGCAGCGTTGGCAGACTCTCCGCCTGGGTATTCTCAGGTGTGCTGCTAATCGGCTCTTATCTTTGGAGCGCCGAGCAAATCAAGAATTTTCCACACTGGGCTAAGTTTAACTACGGTGGATGGCAAAACAAATCTGGATATCCTGATCTTCAGAAACTCTACGGCCATGTCAAAGGAGATTTTTCTGACCCAAGAATCATTTTTGAGCATAATGACGTAAACAATCAAGCGGGCACGACACGTGTTTTCGAAATGCTACCTTACTTCGCAGGCCGTTCGACACTCGAATCTGTTTATATGCAAGCTTCAATTGTTTCACCTGTGGTCTTCTATGCTCAAGCTTTAGTATCAAAAACCCCAAGCTGTCCTTTTCCCAATTTTAAATGCACCGGCCATATTAAGACTCAAGAAGAAGTTAGAAATCTATCCGACAAACTAGATCTTTTAGGCGTAAAGGGATTGATTCTTCATACACCTGAAGTCCGCAATCCTATCCAAGAAAGTGGTCTCTTTTCGGAGGAGAAAAGTTTCGGTCCCTGGCATTACCGTGAAATTCAAAGGGACATCTCTCTAGTCGAAGTTATACAAGAAAAACCTGAAGTACTGAGCTTTGAGAGCGATTGGAAAAGAGATTTCTACAGATGGTTTCGAGATTACAAAACTGGCAATAAGCTTCTTCTCTCCTCGGAGCAAACCAACTCAGAGTCTTTGGATTCTTTTAAGAATGACAACGAAGCCTGGAGTGGGGCGGTTAATTGCAACCCAAAAGTGGAAGTTGGCTTTAGTCGAATCCACTTAAGCACTAACTGCCCAAATAAGGCCCACTTACTAAAATTCTCCTATCACCCCTCATGGTCAGGTGAAACTTCAGGACCTATTTACAACGTAAGCCCGGGTTTCATGGCACTTGTGCCTGGGGCTAAAACTCTAGAGCTTGAATTCGGAAGGAGCCTCCTATGGCAACTCTCCAGGATAGTTTCAGTTTTTGGCTCTATGGCAGTTCTAGCCTACTGCCTCTCCCGAGGACTTAGAAAAATAAAAAAAGGGCAGGGGGGCAAAAGCCATGCCTAAGCTTAAAGCTGCCCTAGTCTTGCTGCAATTGTCTTTTTTACTGATTTTCGCCATTTCTGCTTCTGCCCACGCTGGCTCAATTTCTCTGCAAACACAATCCACGCTGAGAGTTACTAAACTTGAGAATTCTCTGATTCTAGAAGTAGATTTTTCGATTAAAAATATTGGTGATGACTCAGCTCTTGGCGTTTATCCAAGTCTCGGAAAAAACACTTGGCAATGGCGAGGGAAGCAACAAACGATAAATCCACAAGAAACTAAAACCTGGAAGCTTAAAAAAGAAATTTCTCTTGAGTCACTAAAGTGTAGATCCGAATGCCTTGACTTGGCATTGCCCGTCCAAGGAAGTATTCCACTTGTTTCCTATACCTTCTACAAGGATCAAGGACAGCAGCAATATACATCCGTTCAGGTGCTAGAAATCAAAGTTCCGCCCCTAGCTGATAAAAATATCTCCAATAATATCCTTGAGTGGGGAAGTATCGACTCCTATCGGGACGGAAACTCTCTCCAGTTTGAAGTTCAAGGTCGGCTTGCTCAAGGCAATGTTAGCAAAATCCTCATGCGGGTATTTTCATCAAAACACCTTGTCGCAGATGAGCCTCAAAAGGTTCTTCAGGTGGCAGAGGATGGCATTATCATTGGTGAGAATATGGTTACCGACGTTAATAACTTAGCCAATGGCCAGTATCCTATCTTTGTAGTTCTAGAGTGGGAGGCTGACGGCTACAGAGAAAGCAAAATTCTCTCTACTATGTTCGCAACTGACATAGCCCCCTCTGAAAATAGCGAAACTTCCAAACTGCCTACTTCTCTAAAGGGCTTTCCTCTTTTTCTGGTACTATCTCTAGGATATATTTTGTTGACCGGATTGCTCGGTTACTTTAGTGCTTACCTGACTCCAAAGGGAAATAAGTCCAAAGGCTAGGAGTTTTTACTCAAACTTGTTCGCTTTACAGGCGTCCCTCCTACCTATAAGATCCCACGTTGCGTTACCTGACTCACTTTCCCTCTAGTCTCTAGTGATCATTTAGTCGATTAACCTATTTTGAATGGTGTAATTTGTTAAAACAACACTGGAAAGTTGTTTCGATCGTTGCGAGAGTAACGGACAATTTTATTATATTTTGCAGTTTTATGATGGCCTACAACTTCAGGGGGAAATTCCTTGAGTGTCTAGTCTGGCTAAAATCGATTAACAGCAATATCCGAATCATTTTCGACTATTTTAGCTTCTCTCCAAAGTTAGCTGGAGAACTTGGCCCAATTGAGGACTATTGGATTGTTTTAGTAATTGGTCTACCTCTCTTTAACTTCGCGTTATCGAATCTTGGCGCTTATCGAAGCATGCGTTTTAGAACCTGGGCGAAACTCCTAAAACTGGCTTTCATCGCCTCCGGAGTTGTCTTTCTGGGCTCAAGCGCAATTATGTTCGTACTTAACCAAGATATCAGCCGAAGTTTTGTAGGATCTTTTTGTCTACTTTCTTTCTTTGCTCTTTTCTTTGAAAGAATTGCAGTACTGGCCTTGCTTCGTTGGTTTAGGATAAGAGGAAAAAACTATCGCAACCTTTTAGTAGTTGGAACTGGCAAAAACGCTCGTAATATCGCTAATCAAATTGCCGAAATGCCAGAGTTAGGCATTCGGGTACAAGGATTTGTTGGCTTTGATGACAGCCCTGCACCCCCTATGAGGAAGTTTGCCAATGCTCAGCTAAGTAGCCCAGAGAACCTCCAGACCAATACTGAGGCTCAGAGACACTACAACGCTGTGGCTAAAGACCTACCAATTCTCGCAACTCTAGATACTTTCGAAGATTCTTTAAAAAAGTATGCCATCGACGAAGTTCTATTTACCGATACAGAAAAACACTATGATTCCGTTTTAGAGCTCTCAAAAATAGCCAAAGAAGAGGGGATAACTATTACATTTGCTGGAATGTTCTACGGCTTTGATCTTGCTAAATCCGAAATAAGCTATTTTGGCTCAACCCCCTTGGTACATTTTGAGGCCACACCTTCATCAACCAAGGCTCTTTTTTCAAAAAGACTTCTAGACCTAGTAGTCTCAACAATTTCTTTGGTAATTTTGTTTCCTGTAATGTTAGTCACCGCAATCCTCATCAAACTAGATTCCAAAGGCCCTATCTTCTTCAAACAGCGTAGAGTAGGCCTTAATGGCAGACTCTTCACCCTTCTTAAATTCAGATCGATGTTTCCTGATGCCGAAGAGAAGCTAGAAGCATTGCGAGACCTAAATGAAATGTCAGGCCCTGCTTTTAAAATCGCTAATGACCCTCGAATAACCAAAATTGGATCATTCTTGAGAAAGTATAGTATTGACGAGCTACCGCAGCTAATAAATGTTCTACTCGGCGATATGAGTTTAGTTGGACCTCGCCCCCCTCTGCCTAGCGAGGTAAAGGAGTACAAAAGAAAACATCGACGGCGCCTAAGTATGAGGCCAGGCATTACCTGTACCTGGCAAGTAAGTGGACGAAATTCTATTCCAAACTTTGAAGATTGGACCGAGCTAGATTTAGACTATATCGACAACTGGTCTTTTCGAAATGACTTGCGGCTGCTCCTAAAGACTATTCCAGCGGTAGTTCGCGGGACAGGAGCTAACTAAGCACCCATGATGGGTCTAGCCCTCCTGGCCCTTTCAACTGCCTCTTTCGAGAAGGCTTTTTTTTTATGACCTTTTACTTGATTGGCGCCAGCTTCAGCCATCTCAATATCAATAGGACTATCAAGAGCTCCTGTAATGGTCTCCTGCAAACCCATGGCCGCATCTCGTGTAAGACCAACTATATAAGCGAACTCTCCAGAATGTGAAGTCGGGGTGGAAATATGCAACTGGTAAACACCAAAGACTAGGTCTAGAAAAGATCGTTCTAGGTAAACTTCCGTTATCCGAGACAAAGGAAATGATCCTCTCTCCTTTAAGAATAATCCTTTACAAATTACTAAGTGACCCGCCTCAATCGCATATCTATATCTCGAATGATATAGTTCTTCATAAATAAAAAAAGTAACACACCCAATAATTGATATCGCTAAAAGACAAATAAAAGAATTCTGCGCCACGTGTAGTACCGACTCATCGGCATAGGCCTCCAGAGATGATACAAAGGAAAATACAGCCCAGTTGAGCAAAGTGCAGCCTAAAACCCATGGCAGCAATCTTTTGGCAACACGACGCTGAGATACAGGATAGAGCTTTCGAAGGTCAGTTGTACCTTCGCGCTTCATTTCAATAAGTTGGTCGTCAAATAGATTCATTTGAATCTGGGCCTTTAACATTACAAATTAAATACAACACAGGGCCATAGAGAAAAATAAATGATTCTCCAAGGCAGTCTAGGGCAAAAGCTAGGAATAAAGAAGTAGTAACTTATGACGAAATAAGAACTTAAATCTTTTAAAAGAAGAGAAGCGCCGGGGAAGTAAATAGCCCGATCAATTCATCATCATCCTTAACTAGAACCGGGCTAGATCCAGACGAGCTGGATCCCAAAAGACGCACTAAATCTATCAAATATTCAGAGCGTTTGCAAGATATTTCCTAAAAATGGGGTTAAGGCCTGGTCTAAAAGCCTAACCCCCTAGGACATATCAAGAAATTCATCAAACTCCTCTTCAACCAAGTAAATCTCAGCAATACTAGAAAAAATCTGAGCCAAACTTCCACTTTGCTCCAAAGCGGATCTAGCCTTTCTAAGGATCTCCTCTAACTTTGCTCGCTTATCCCCTCTATAGGCGATGCCCTCCATATCCAGTTTAAACTGGAGAGCAAATATTGCGGCTTTTAACTTAGCCTGAGCCTCTATAACAACCTTTGCCTCATCCGAGTCAGCGTCACCAGAGCGTAACTTTTTTCTTAACTCTTGCTCACGACTAATAGCCACTTTCTCACGACGGGCTTCCTCATTGCGATGTTGCTCATTTTCTTTTTTAAATTTTTGTCGTTCTTCCTCACCCAATCCAGAACTTGGTAAGATATCTATTTTCTTAGCCTGACCAGAGTCAAGATCCTTGGCGGCCACATGAATTATACCGTCCTCATCCACCTCTAGGATTAATTCAATATTAGGCTCGCCACGAGGAGCCTCAGGGATTCCATCCAAAGAAAACAAACCAAGAGACTTGTTCTCTACGGCATAAGAACCTTCACCTTGAACAACATGCAGATTGATTTCCCTTTGATTAGGACTAGAGGTTGTAAAAAGTTGTTTTTGGACACAAGGAATTTTTGTATTCTTCTCCAACATGGTTACGACCTTTCCACCTTGCACCTCAATTCCAAAGGCTAAGGAGGTAACATCTTGAAGGCTCAAGCCCTCGAGCATGCCTTGCATCAAGGCCGCTTGAATTGCTGCTCCATCTGCAACAGCCGTATCCGGATTAATTTCATCAATCGGTTTTTTACCAAATATCCTCTCACAACTTTTCTTAATCAAAGGCATTCTAGTCATTCCGCCAACCAAAATCACCTCATCAATTTCATCAGAGGTAACTCCAGCATCCTGCATGGCTTCTTTACAAGGCGAGTCAATAGCACTAACAAGGTGAGAGAAAATTTTCTCTAGCTCTTTGCGATTTAGTTTTAGGCTAACAGATTTCGGTATATTTCCTGCCCCTCCAGAAGAAACATTCTCCAACACCACATCTGCTTCGACTTCGTCCGAGAGCTTATGTTTGGCATTCTTAGCAGCAGCCTTTAATCGCTGCATTACAGCCTTATCAGCCGCTAAATCAATTCCTTCACTACTCTTAAAGGCATCAAGCAAGTAGTTAACTAGTGCTAAATCAAAATCTTCTCCACCAAGGTAGGTATCTCCGTTGGTGGACTTAACTTCAAATCGACCTTGCTGAAGTCCAAGAATAGTGACGTCAAACGTTCCCCCTCCCAAGTCAAAGACTGCTATAATCTTCTCATTCGCAACTACGTCATCACCTTGAATTAAGTTCAAACCGTAGGCCAAAGCTGCCGCTGTTGGCTCATTGATCATATTTAGAACCTTTAGACCAGCAATGTCACCAGCATCCCTCGTGGCCTGGCGCTGAGAATCGTT
>CALKYB010000327.1 GCA_938003565.1 uncultured bacterium | reverse complement strand
GTAAGACAGAGTCTCCTTGATTTATGGAATCAGGGAGACTCTATCTATAGTCTCTTCCCTAGGCAAAGTAGGAATCAAGTAAGATGATGAATATTAGAAAGTTGGATGCTTCGTGTCTCCTTGCGGTACACTTCGGTGAACATGCAGGGACCTATCATGCACATTTTTCAAACGATCGAGTTACAAATGGATACTCCTCGCAAACACTGGAGGTTGAAAAACAAACCGCCCTTCATCAAATACCCATCGATTCGGGCATTGTAGCAGCCCAGCAGGATCTTTGGCGCAGAACGGAGAGCTGTCAACGTTCTGGTGGCGGAATGAATCCAATGGAATTGTTAGAGTATCACTTAAGTTGGGACGAAAACGGCCTCACTGTCTCGACAACCAAGGACCAAACGAACCTTGACTTTAACTTCTCTGAATCAAGTGGATGGTGGACAACCGGAAAAAAATTGTCTATCGCAGAGATGATTTGGCTCCATAACTTGATACGGAGCTCAGGCATCCAGGGTGTCCTACAATCATTGTGGAGAAACACCGAACCCTACCAGCGCGGTTTTAATGAGACCAGGGCTGCTTAATCGGAAGCAACTTCCAAATGCTCACTCCCATTGTCACTGCCGACGAGGCAATGGGAGCCTCTAAATTAAACAACTGTGCTTCTACTAAACTTAGTTTCGATCTCTAGGCGAACTAAAGCTCCAATGAAGATTTCAACCTAGTTGAAAATTTGCCGCCTTTAACCCCTCGGATAGTCTACCTTAAACAGGAGCTATTTATTAGAGACTATGAGAGGCAATAATAGTTTGATAGGCACTTTTCACTTCTTTTTCACTTGAGTTTAGAATAAAAAATTAAAAACTCTTTAGAGCTTCAATTATATCCTCCGAATCGGCGCGCTTTTTGTAGTCGATATCTAAAAATCTCCATTTAATTGTTAGATTCTCATCAAGCACAAAAGTGGCGGCAAGAGGTAGTTCCCATTTATCCGTTCCATGACTTTTTTTTAGATCTATTCCAAAATCACTGTAAACACTCTTCAAATCCTCTCCTAGTTCAAAAACAATTCCAAGCTCTTTAGCGAGTTTGTTTTTCGGATCGCTAAAAACTTTCATACCCAACTTGTTCTTACTTTTCACACTTAGAGCAAACTCGGGTTTATCGGGGGAAATAGCGATCACTTCAGCCCCGCTAGCTTTTAGGTCAGGTAAAGATTTTTGAAGATGTAGTAAGTGAGCGTTACAAAATGGACACCACTCACCTCTATAAAAAACCACTACTACTTTTTTTGAATTAGAAGCAGATTTTACATCTACATACTCACCTTTATGATCAAGAAGACTTATCGAGGGAAATTTCTTCCCTACTGCTAAAGTTTTAGATTCAAAGTCAATCAATGATAGTTTTTTTTGTGATTCTAACATCACTTCTTTTTGTTTAGCAGAAATTTTGGTAGAACTTTTTGAGGCTATACTACTTAAAGTTTCAGAAAGCCCGAGCTCTTGCGATTCGCAAAATACAGTTTGAGAGGAAAATAGAAAACAAGATAAACAAACTAAGGTCATAAGTTTATAGTTTGCTTTAAGTAAATTTTTCATATTTTAACTAAGTAAAAATGGGTTTATAAAATAAATAAATATACGATTTGAATAAATTCTCTTTCCCCTCGCAGACTGAAGCCACCTATCAATAATCGCTGGAGTAAAGTTGTTTCGACAATACTAGACTCCTAGCACATCTCTTAGGCAACCCTAAAAGCGTGGCTTCTTACCAATTTCCCAACACTACGCCTGCAATCACCCCCGAAGTAGCTCTACAACAATGCTCGCTTATCGAGAATTTCTAACACAACTAACCTAAAACACTGAAGAAAACACTGGCTACTTTAAGGCAAAGGAAAGTGAAATTAGCCCAGA
Organism: uncultured bacterium; assembly: GCA_938003565.1. GTDB lineage: Bacteria > Bdellovibrionota_C > UBA2361 > SZUA-149 > CALKYB01 > CALKYB01. The sequence goes on along the minus strand of CALKYB010000327.1, from coordinate 2,293 downwards.
TCCAAAACTGTTTAACTGTGTCGTAAGGAAAGTATTTTTAAAGTAGTTCTGTCCGAATTCAAGACTATTTATTAGGAAAACTTACCCTTTTTTCCAATGTTTTTTTGGTTTCTATTCTAGATCTAACCGGTGAAATATACTGAAACCACTATAAGTTTCGGTAAAATATTGACCTCTCAGACTCAAGTTTCAGTATATCCGAGCGTGAGCGAGGTAGACAACACATATACCCTGCCAAAGAATACTGTGAAGCGAAGCTGCACTTCTCCTCCATATTTGAGGATGGGTAAAAAACGGTAATCCGAATTTCATTACTAATTCTAGCAACATAGCCAATGTTTCGGCTTTTACGATCAACAAACAGCAACCTATCGCTGAAGCCTTTCATAATAAACCTAAATAAGTCTTAGCGTGCAGAATACTTTCACTCAGACGACCTAAGAGACTTCAATTATCTTAAGGTGAAAAATGGATCCGAACTTAGAATCTAAACCAGACAAGGGCGATGCTTTAGAAGTTCCCGCTTTTGGAGAACTTAGGATTGAGCTGCGTCCAGCGGACTATCAAAGCTACCGGGGAAAGTCTGGGTATCTTTTGATGATGAAGGAACTTCAGGAATCAATAGATCAATCCTTTCCCGAATTTCTTGATAAGCAGTCCGATGGCTCCTTGGTTAGAAGAATTCATTTGTTCGATCATTACAATGATCCACAAAAAGAAGTTCTGAAAGCCGAGGCTGCACTAGGCATGAAACCTGGCTCTCTAATGAAACAAGTTCAATCAAGCATTGACGTCGGGCTACTTCCTAGTTTTGGACAAAATCCTCAACTCTGGCAGGGCACAATTATAACTTTAGAAAGAGAGGATAAAACTCACGTAGTTATCGCTGCCGGGCATCCGTCGCCAGAGAACCCTTCAGCTTTTGACATTAGAAATCATGCCAGAGTTAATCTGCACGAAGTTTTTCACGGTCTTTATCATCTAAAGTATCCAAACGAAGAGCCTACGAGAGAAGTTAGAATAGGACTAGTAGAATTAAATAAAAAATTTAGAGGCAAAAGTTTTTTCCAAGCATTTTATAGTTTAGACTCCAAAGGTAAAAACGACTATCTATTCAATGAGATGTGGAAAAAATCGAATGAATCAATGGCAGAAACTTTTGCCCGATCCTCTCTTGTTCATAACGGAGCTCCACGCGATTTTTTTATAGATCAAGCTCAAGCTAAATTTGATTCAAACATCAGGCATCAAGCCGATGATGCGAGTAAAGCACCTTACGACCCTCGCTACGACCCTTCAGAAGAGTTGGAACATGTCCAAAAAAACTATCCCAAATTTCTTGAGGGACCTCCCATTCTCAAAAGCTATCAACTTGTCGGGCTCAAAGAAGCTCTAGAGATTACCCACCAAGCCGGAAGTGCGAATCGACCGCTAAGAGCCCGAGAAGTCTACTCTGATTTTCGCCAGGAAAAAGCCCTTTCACAAGTTCTAGAATATTTCAAAGGGAAAGGCAGTGATGCACTATTCGAATGGCTGGAGCGAAATAGGGATTCAGTGTTAATAGCGAATAAGGCTCTTGCAGGTCGTGAATATTTGGAGTCTGCTAGCTCTGAAGCTTATCAGCCGCCGAATCCAGGTGTGAAAACATTAGAGCAAGCAACTGGTAGAGCATTTTTAAATGCTCTTGAAACAAAAGATCCCGCTGACATTCGCTTCACTAGCAATCTTATGTACTCCACGTTCTATATGGGAAACATAGGTTTGAGAGATACAGCGGGCATTACCTTTCAGGAAGTAACTGATTATATTAACCTCGCCTTAGGAGATAGGAATGAGAACGATAGTTCTGTAGATTTTTCGTGGGCGGAGAAGTTGGCTAATGGGTCGAAGATTGATTCAGTGATAGAGAATTTTAGGCTTTCTCAAAAGCAACTTAATCAATAGAATCAAATTAATCTGTAATCTACTCTTAGAAGGTTTAAACAAACATTTTCATTGAAACCAACTAAGAATTTTGTCCGTAGACGTTTCTTGGATAGTTCAACATCTTTACATCAGACCTTTGAAGCTCTGCCAAAGCATTCCTTCCAATCCACCTCGCAGCACTTTGGTCTATTTCCTGTATTTCCTTGGCAATACTTATCGCATGCGCGTTTAGATCACCATTTCGTTTTCCAATATTGCGCAGTGCCCAGTTAACAGCCTTTCTCACATAGATACGCTCATCATAACATTCACGTTTAATAGCGGGAAAAAAACCTTCAAATATGGCATTTTCAGCATTCTTATTAAC
>CALKYB010000326.1 GCA_938003565.1 uncultured bacterium | reverse complement strand
GTTTGAGGAACTTTTCTGCTGCTCTTAATTTCACACTATTATTATACCATATCCCCCATAAAATTTGTAAAATCAGGGGTGTATATTTAGGTTGCTTGTACTATTAGGTTTATTCATTCGATTCCAAAATTTAATCTCTATTAGATTTCTTAAAGCTCTACGAAATAGGCTTTTGGTACTTCCGGAATTAAGTTTTTAACTAAATCCAAGACTTTTCCTTTTTCAGCCTGAGTGTTTTTGCTTCTACAACTATCTTTTTCCAAATATTTCTCTCGATATCTTTTTATTGCAGAAACAGCTCTTTCTTCTTCAGCATGGGTAATATATTTCCAAAAACTTTTGTTCTTAACTAGGCCAACGAATAAAGCTGGTGGGTTAGTTCCTAGATTTGTAGCCCTAACTGCAGCTCCAACAAAATTTTGAAATGAATGCTCGCTGTCTACTAGCCAACCCCTGAGGGTTGCTTGCTTAAAAAGTGTTAATAAGCTTGAAATTTGCTTTAGATCCTCCCTTTGAATATCTCGAATATCAGGTTCGCTATTAAATTTTCTTTTGAAAAAACCAGATTTATAACCTTTTGAATTTGAAGTAAGCCTTCTATTACTGGTATTTAGTTTTAATTTATTAAAAGGGGTTATTTTATATGGGGTGTCAATTTCAGTGTTTTTTGATGTTTCTCTTTTCTTTCGTTTTGGAAACTGTCCACAAAGAATTTCAAAGTAATAGCCGAATCGATTGAGCCTCCATTGAGCTATTCCTTGCTGAGCTTTTAGAAAGCCAATTTTTCGCAACCATGCCCTAGTGGAGTTAATAGTAGTTCTGCCAATGTTTAGAGCCTTCTGAATCCAGCTAGATTTTACTGCCCCCTTCATCACAAGCTGTCCTTGCAGTAAAAAGAGCCCTCGGGCGCAATGAACAAGGGTCACAATAATTTGGCCTTTGGAGTGATGTCGAGATAAAACCCGTAAAAGTCTTCGGGGAATGGGAACTAAACGGTTTGGGTTAGTATCAAAAGGACATTTTTCGCTAAGCTCAATAGGATAGAAAGCAATAACGTCTTCAGAGAAAAGAAGAAGTTTCCTATTAGCCAGTTGTTTCAAGCCAATTTTGATGGAGCGGCTGCTTAGTCCAGTTAATTTTTCAATCTCCCCTGCCCCGTACTGAGCGGACTTTTTTGTTTTGCATCTTCGCTCAACCATTTCTTTGCAAGCGAGATAGATTTTAAGTGAGCTGAAAGCGAGTTCTTTTTTAGCTACTGAGTTGCAAAGAAGCCAAAGTTCTCCGGTAGTAAAAGTAGAGTACCCCCCTACTCGTTTAGGCAATAAAATATCGTTCATGCTGATCAAAGCACGAAAAAGCCTGATTTACGCCGTTTTTTGGCCGTAAAAATCCTATAAGCTGAAATTGATTGACGAACTAAGTAGTAGAGACTAAGATTGGAAGTGGTTAATAGTTCCAGATCGAAAGTTGGTAGCTTTCTGTCTCTTTAAACCTGCTTTAGTAAGCAATTAAAATTTCAACTTTGAATGAGCCGCCTTTGAGCGGCTTTTTCTTTGTCTATAGTCTTAGCTTTTTCTATGGCCCTCCAGATATGAAACAGTTTGTCACACTAAGCACACGTTTGTTTAACTTAGTTAAACATCTGTACACACAAAATTTGATCCCACAATGAAAAATTTCCGAGTACGATAGTATGAAGTTTTGAACTTCTGAAGTTCTGGAGTTCTGAATTTCAGAGTTAAGAGTGTTCTAGTTCTGCACTTCTAAAGTTCTGAACTTCATAGTTTGTGGGTGCCTAGTTAAGGTTTGAGGTGTTGTAGTTCTGAAGTTGTGAACTCCAGAACTTCAGAACTTCGAAACTCTGTAGACCTTGTTTTTGAATTAGCTAGTAAAAAGCCTCAGCTGCATTTCGCTATTCGACTAGGCACGAGGTTGGGTTTTTCATAAACTTTCGATTTCAGCCGAATTTAGTCCACTAGAACCCTATTTAGACCTCAGTATCGAATACATTCTCCTTCACGCCCCGAAGCTAGCCGTTAAAGCTTGCTTAAGTTCATAAGTTCGTAAGTTTAGAAGTTATGAACTTATGAAGTCTATGCTTTAATGAGTTTGGTTGGCCGAAATTGTAAACTTCTTAACTTCTGAATTTCGTAACTTCATAACTTTAAGCCGTCGACTGACTTGCGACTTGGTGTTTAAACTATGAACTTCAGAAGTTCGGAACTAGGTCGTATGTTGAGTGATTCAGTAAAGAAAGTTCACTCTATAGCTTTTTCTAACTTGAATAAAACTTTTCTGGTGTGTGACAAACTGTGACGTGTTAGTGCTGAGGTAGTTAAACAGTGTTAAATACTAATTTTAGGCACGAAAAAGACATGGCTTCAGAAGTAAACGCACAAAAAAAAGTTACAACTGACGACTCTAATGAAGTTGCGACAGTTATTTCTGTTCCGCAGGCAGCGAGTCTACTCGGTGTCCACAAGAATACCATCTACAAGTATATAGACGAGGGTGAATTACCTGCATTTCGCTTGGTTCAAGGTGGTAGATGGAAAATTAAGAAAGATGAATTCGAAGAATGGCTTCAAGTTAAACAGGCGAGGGCACAGCGATGAAAAAACCAATTATTGTAACTCTTGTTAATCATAAAGGTGGTTGTTTAAAGACTTCTGTTACTGCCAGTCTTGGTGCAGCCTTGGCCCGAGTGGGTAAGAAGGTCTTGGTAGTAGACTTAGATGCGCAACAGAATTTAACTAGCTCTCTAATTGGCCCAATTGCCTACGACCCTGAAGAAGAGCCGTTTACACTTTATGAAGCTTTAATGGAGGAAGCTGGGCTGGATGATTTAATTACTCCAACTGGTACAAGAGGATTAGATATTATTCCCGTTACTGAAGATTTTGCTGGAACAGAAATAAGTTTAGTTTCAGCCACAGGTAGGGAAGGGATATTAAAACTTTGTCTTGAGAGAACCACCCGGCTTGCAGAGTATGACTTTGTGCTTTTTGATAATCCACCAAGCATTGGTCTTGTTGTTATGAATTCTTTAGTTGCAAGTGACTATTTTATGGTTCCTTGCAGCGCTGAGTATCTTCCAATGGTTGGGCTTACTTTGTTGGGCACTTCAATTGGAAAGATGCAGAAATTGGCACCAAGCCTCCAAGTTCTTGGCGTCGTTTTAACAAACTATTCTCATCGAGAGAGTATTTGTAGGAAGACCGAAAATATTCTTCGAGATCAATTGGGTGAGAATTTATTCAACACTCGGGTTAGAGTGAATACGAAAGCGAAATCTGCTCCAAGTGTTCAAAAAACTATTTTCGATTTTGAAAACTCGGCTCAGGGTAGGGGAACTCAGGACTATTCCAAGTTAGCCGAGGAATTTTTAGAAAGAGTAGAGGCAAAAGGGCAAACAACTATGCCTAATGCTGTTTCTCAGGAAGAAGATTTTGGACAGGAGCAGGTAGCAAATGGCTAAAGGTCAAGTAACTGAAGAAGAGCTGAGTAAGGGTATCCAGGGCATGGGCTCTATGTCTGCATTGTCACCCAATAAACCAAAGCGGGATAGTCCATTTCGAGATACTCGTGATTCCGAACCTAAGCCAGCTTCGAAAGAGACCAAAGAGGTGAGGGAAGTTAGGCTTAACCCCAGCCCAAGCGCGGAGCCTAAATTGGAAGAACGCCCCTCTAGTATGGCCGATGGTCAGTCACCTGTGAGGCAGTCGCTGGGCAGAACACCGTTAGTTGCTAGAAGTGTTCCGCCTCGTCCAAGAGTTGAAGAGTCAATGTTGGAAAAGGATATTCCCACCAAAGCAGAAGTTTATTCTGAGCGTGTCACTGTTCCTTTGAGTAGCGAGATGAAAGTTCAGTTAGACTTGCTGGCTAAGGAACTTCAGAAGATTCGACCAGCAAAGCGAGAAAGAATTACGGCTAATACGTTGGTTCGAGTTGCAATAGCAGCATTCTTAGAGTCTTTTCAAACTACTCCTATTAGCTCCGAGGAAGAGCTTCTTGAAGTTGTTAGAATGAGATTGGGAATTAAGAGAAGTTAGCGTGGTTTGGTGGTTTCCAAAATAGTAGGCCATCTGTCTGGCCCTTCCAATTATTGTCTTCTCGCAACTACTAGAAATTAAGAGACAGTGGCTATTATTTACCTTTAAGTTTAGCTATTTGCTTCCATAGCGGCAGCGAGAGCTTGGGCATAGTGTTTTTCACTATCCATATAATAGGACATGACTAAACGATCTATGGTTTTATCGTAGAAGTAGACTTCAATCATATTTTGATAATTGTCATCAATGTTGCTCCAATGCTGATAAACCTCTATAACAAACCGAACCTCATTAGGGTCAAAATTACCAGATAGTAGAGCTGTAGAAACATACTCTGGGCCGTATCCGTTTTCGACTCCTTGCTCTAAGTCATGAAGTTCTTCATCGCCATCTCCAATTATGAAGACTCGGTTAGTCGTCCCGGAAGGATCGTTAACCTCAAAGTTTGACCAGGCATGGCAGCGTAGAGCTTCCTGGCGAAATCGACCTTCGTTGACCTGGACCTTATTGAAGATCGGTAACTCACTGTCCATATTCACGTGGACGGTACCTCCCATTTCATCAGCTTTTAATATACATCGTTTAACCACTGGGTGGCGGGCAATGAGTTCGTCTAAGGCTTTGATTGACATTTTACTATACCTTGTTGGTGGGCTGACGATTCCCCTAGAATAAAGCCGAGAGAAAGCGGCAGACCACCAAACGTAAAACCATTTGCCACTGCCTCTTTGTTCAAAGTGAATTGATTAAAGAGGCGGTTCTTGCGAACAATCTACCCAAAAGGGCTTAATATAGCATAAATATAGTGCGGAATAAAGATGGTTAATGTCCTGAAAAGATGGAGTAAAAAAGTCAATAGAAAGAGCAGTAAGCATAAGAACCTAACTAAATAGTATTTAGAAAATGCGAAGAGAAGTTATTGGGGGATCTTTAATCCAAAGCTCTTGTTCGGCCTCATTGCAAACAAAGCAGTTATAACCCTTTTCATTATTGCCCCAAAAACAATATCCTCTTGGAGTCTATTTGTAATAGATCTTCAATCTCACTGCCACGCAGGTCTTCGCCCCAAAGGAGTTTGCCGAGTTGGTTCTTTTTGAGTTCAAACCCCTGACTGACCTTGGGAGGCTTTTTGGCTTTATACCTAGCAAAGAGATGTGTTTTGTCATTTACTGTAATGCTGATCACTAACAATAGGAGGAAGTCCTGTTAAGTTTGACCAAATTGGTACGCACTGAGTACCGATTTAATTTGGACTCCCTACCGGTAGCTTTCGAGAGTTGAAGCTGACAACCTCTGCATAGAGTTGGTGTTCTACAACTACATGGAGAAGTTCTTCTTTATAAAATAGCAAGATATTTGCTTGATTGGTGTTTTTCTAAAAAAACATAAAAAATTTTTCTAAACCATTTAGCTGTTGACAACTTAGTAAATCCATAGCTGCCTTAAAGTTATGAATGCCAACCGTTTCATTTCCCGCCATCTTATAAAAAACAATCTCTGAAAATAGACTGTTCGCAATTAACTTTCGGAACCTTCGGTTGGAGTAGCCGATAACATATACGAGGGGAGAATCTCAACAAAGTTTTAACTCGTTCTGTTTTCGGAGACTAAAATGAACAATCAAAAAGAAGTCGCCTTAATAGGTGCTTTACTAATTTTACTTCCAGTATCTTCAGCCTACGCTGCTGGCTCTGGCATGCCCTGGGAAGGCCCGCTTGAGCAAATCCTAACATCGATGTCTGGTCCCGTGGCCAAAGCAATAGGAGTGCTAGCAATAATCACCACTGGTCTAACTCTAGCGTTTGGAGAGGGTGGGGGAGGAATGCGAAAAATGCTCTGGGTAGTTTTCGGCCTCACAATCGCCTTTGCTGCAACATCGTTTTTTCTATCCTTCTTTGGCTTCGCTGCCGGAGCCGCATTCTAGTGGAGGGATTTCAGATCCCAATCCACCGATCTTTAACGCAAGTAATAATGATAGCAGGGGCTCCAAGAGAGATGACAATACTTAACGGAACAATTACGGCAGCCCTCGCCCTTGGTCTACATTCCCTCTGGGCAATACCCCTGGGTTTAGCAATCCAATTAGCAGCCACTCATCTTGCAAAAGAAGATCCCTATTTCTTTGAGACTTTTAGAAGGCAAATCAAGCAAAGGAAGTACTACCATGCTTAATCTAAAGCAGTACCGCGAGAACCCTAATTCTCTCTCTGACCTTCTCCCCTGGGCAGCCCTGATTGCCCCCGGGGTGATACTAAACAAAGACGGCTCATTCCAATCCACGATAAAATACCGTGGCCCCGACTTAGACTCATCAACTGAGAGCGAGTTGATGATAGTTTCTGCCAGAATAAATAATGTTTTATCAAGCCTCGGCTCCGGTTGGTGCCTTTATGCCGAGGCAAAAAGAGAGGAGTCAAATAGCTATCCACTCTCAGACTTTCCAGAGCCAATTAGCTTTCTAATTGATGAGGAGAGACGACTTAGCTTTGAGTCAGTCGGCCACTTTGAGTCCAGCTATTACCTAACCTTAGTTTATTTGCCGCCAAGTGATGCTCAGAACAAAGTAGCCTCTACTTTTCTAGACACTACTAATTCAGTAAATACTGACTATAACAAGCTACTTGAGATGTTTAGCTCCGAGGTGGGGAGGGTGGTTAACCTTCTAAGCCGAGTGTTTCCAGAGGCAGCACTTCTAAGTGACGCAGAAACTCTAACTTACCTGCACTCTACAATCTCTGAAAAACCGCACTCAATTACAGTTCCTGAGTGTCCAATGTACCTGGATTCTCTTCTAGTCGATTCTGACCTACTTCCAGGCTTTGAGCCAAAGTTAGGTAGTAAACACCTTCGCATAGTAAGCCTTAAGGGTTTTCCAGCCTCTAGCCAACCAGGGCTCCTGGACCTATTAAACCGCCTCTCAGTTGAATACCGCTGGACTACTCGTTTTATTACTATGGATAAATCAGAAGCTGAGCGTGAGCTTCGTCGTTACAAGAAGCGTTGGTTTGCAAAACGAAAAGGCGTGGTGACTCTTCTAAAAGAGGTAGTTTCTGGGGAGAGCAGTGTAATGGAGGATAGTGATGCCCTAAACAATGCGCATGATGCCAACTCTGCCCTAGAGGAGCTTCAAGCTGATGAAGTTGCCTACGGATATTTTACAACCACAGTTGTTCTTGAGTCAGCTGACCTGGAGAAAGTAGTTGGAGCCGCTCAGGAAGTGGAGCGAGCAATCAACAGTCTAGGATTTACGACTAAGCTTGAGAGTGTAAACGCGACGGATGCCTGGCTAGGAAGTATTCCAGGGAATTGTCGAAATAATGTCAGGCGGCCAATTCTAAACACTCTAAACCTCTCTCACCTAATACCTCTTTCTTGCGTCTGGTCTGGCCCCGCAACAAACAGCCACCTAAACGCCCCACCACTTTTTCTAGCAAGAACTAACGGTAGCACACAGTTTCGTTTCTCCCCCCATGTTGGCGATGTTGGCCACACTCTTGTGCTTGGACCCACCGGTGCAGGAAAATCAGTTCTTCTAAACCTCATGGCTGCCCAGTTTCTAAGATACGAAGAGGCCCAAGTCTATATTTTCGATAAAGGAGGCAGCGCTAGAACTCTAACCGCTGGAGTTGGGGGAGACTATTACGATTTAGCAGCAGAAGACTCACCGCTTTCTTTTCAGCCACTAGCTAGAATTGACCAGCCGGAGGAACTTCGTTTTGCCCACGAATGGCTACTAGATATTTTCATTCAAGAGAACCTTCTTGTTACACCATCAATTAGAGA
>CALKYB010000325.1 GCA_938003565.1 uncultured bacterium | reverse complement strand
TTCCCTTAGGGTACATTTGATCCAACCCAGAGGCTACAACTCTATCGCCAATCTTTACATCCTGAGATTTTTCAACATAACGAAGCGACAAAGTATCGCGGCCATTCCCCTCAACAACCCCTGGCGCTCGAGTCCTTTGGACAACAGCATCAATTGCACTATTGGGATCACTCAACAATTGTATTCTGGCAGTATTCTTGGAAACCGCAGTGGCAAGACCAACGATTGCATGTCCATCCACAACAGGACTACCCTCCAAAATCTTATCCGATTTACCTTTATCTATCCTTAAAGTTTTTAACCAATTGGAAGGATCTCGAGCAATAACATTTGCCGGCACACCAGGATTTTCAATCTGCTTAGTAAAACCAAGCATCGATCTAAGCCTCCGATTCTCATGCTGAAACTCTACCAGCTCTGAATTCTTTTTTTGTAATCCTTTTATTTGAAGGTGAAGGTCCTTCTGACTCTTCTTAGTATTAACCAGCCAAAGGTAGTTCTTCCACATATCCCCCAGCCCGCTGGCACTTTCACTATGCAGTTTTTCAACTGGACCAAAAAAACTATTACCCAGGCGAGCTCCTACGGCAGGTAGTTCTGGATTGCGCACACTCGCGCTCATCAGCTGGAAGGATATGGCGAGCAACACAAAGGCAGAAAGGAACAAACTATTTCGGCGCAAAAATTCCGCCATTTACATCACCTCAGGTCGTGGTTTCGTATTCAAAGACAGGGGCATCCCTCATAGAAGTCCTACCACGAAATCAAAATCCGCACAGTGGCAACATGTGAACAACTGAAATTATTTACAGGAAACTACTAAGGTAAATCCCATGACCAAGGATTACTGGATGGTTACGTCTCTTAACAGATCAAAATGGTCTAAAATACGACCCGAGCCAATCACCACGGCTGTCAGAGGATCTTCAGCAAGAACAACTGGCAATCCAGTTGAAGTTCTTAGAACGGTATCTAAATTTCGTAAAAGAGATCCGCCACCAGCCAAAGTAATACCACGATCCACAATATCAGCAGCAAGCTCAGGCGGGGTGCGTTCCAAGGTTTGCCTAACTGTTTCAACAATTTGTTTTACAGGCTCCTTTAGAGCCTCTCTAACTTCATCCTCAGAAACCTCAATCGTTCGGGGAAGTCCACTAACTAAATCACGGCCTCTTACTTCAATTCTATTATTTGCCCCAGTTGGTAAAGCCGAACCAAGAGTAATTTTAATTTTCTCTGCAGTCCCAGTACCTACAGAGACGTTGTAGGTACGCTTAATCATGTTTAGAATGGCTTCATCCATCTTATCCCCACCCACACGCAAGGACTCCGAATAGACAATTCCTTTCATGGAAATAACAGCAACTTCAGTGGTTCCACCTCCAATATCAACAATCATTGAACCACTAGCTTCAGTAACTGGAAGTCCAGCTCCGATAGCAGCGGCCATCGGCTCTTCTACTAGAAAAACTTCCCTAGCCCCTGCAGATTCAGCTGACTCTCTTACGGCACGCTTCTCAACTTCAGTAATCCCAAAGGGAACGCAAATGATTACTCTTGGTTTGATAAGGGATCTCTTATTATGAACTTTTTGAATGAAGTGCCGCAGCATCTCCTCGGTCATCTCAAAGTCAGCAATCACGCCATCTTTCATCGGGCGGATAGCCCTAATTCCTTGAGGAGTACGCCCGAACATATTTTTAGCTTCAGCCCCAACAGCAACCGTACGATGACGATCTGCAACTCCTTCCCTAATTGCAACAACAGAGGGCTCGTTAGAAACTATACCATTTCCCTTTTGGTAGACGAGCGTGTTGGCCGTGCCAAGGTCGATAGCGAGATCTGAGGAGAAAGAACCAAGAAACTTGTCAAAAATCATTTAAAAATCCTAATTCCTAAGATGAGAACACACAACAACTACACCACGCACTCGCGCTATACATAGTAAATTTATGTCTAATTAGCGCCAAACTGTCAAGAACAATAAATCAGTTCAGGGAATATCTGACAGTATAACCCCGGATGCATAGTATCAACATAACTTGAAGTTCTTCGAAAGAGAAATGTAGATCTAAAGCTACATTGCAAATATCCCGACCAATATTAAGCCTAGATAATTCCTAAGTGAAAATTCAAGTTTTAGACTAGGCCAAGCTAAGCGTTAGCTGCAATTGCTTCTCGATCAGCAATTTGTAGCTCCAGGACATCTTTAATTTTTGTAGGCAAATTCTCGAGCTCTTCCTCAGTAGGCTGAATCTTAAGCTCGACTATATAGTCAAACATCACGGAAAGCTGTTGGTCAATCGGCATTCTTCGATCGATGAAGATAACTTTATCCCCAGAGAGCAAACAATTACCACTCTTAACACGAAACGCCGATCCTCGGGAAAGCTTCTCTCGACGAATAGAGATTCCTCGATTTTCGAACACCCCTGAGAGGGTCTTTAGCTGATTTTCAATTTCTTGATCTTTTTTTGATTTCTTTTTCACAGACAGCTCGCTTACTCCTCCAATCCTGAATTGGCCGAAAGTATAACATCATGGGACATTCTAGAACAAGTTCTTGTCTAAGATAGGGAAACTTTTACAAGTTCAGACGCTTTGGTCGCCTTGGCTCTAGCTTCTTCTAGACTCTCAGCACTTGCCAGTGCAACACCCATTCGCCGCTCCCCGGAGACACTGGGTTTACCAAACAACCTAATATCAGTATCAACCTCCTCCAACGCCTTATCCAAATTCTCGAAAGTAACTTTAGAAGATTCTCCCCTAGCAGTAATAACAGCGCTAGCAGCCGGGCCTCGCTGATAAATCGAGGGAATGGGAAGACCAAGAATTGCTCGAGCATGCAAGGCAAATTCAGACAGATTTTGAGAAATAAGGGTCACAAGTCCAGTATCATGAGGCCTTGGTGATACTTCACTAAAATATACAGTGTCCCCTTTTACAAATAACTCAACCCCGAATACACCTCGACCACCGAGGCTACTAGTAATAGTTTCGGCTATTCTCTCTGACTCCCGCAGCGCAACTTGGCTCATCTCTTGCGGCTGCCATGACTCTTGGTAGTCTCCTCTCTCTTGCCTATGACCAATCGGCGCACAATAAGAAGTTCCATCTCTATGACGAACTGTAAGAAGAGTGATCTCATAGTCAAAGTCTACAAACCCCTCAACAATAACTCTACCAGCTCCTGCCCGGCCACCTTCCTGCGCATAATCCCAAGCTTTCTTAATATCAGCTTCTGTCTTAACTAAACTTTGGCCTTTGCCGGAGCTACTCATAATAGGTTTAACGACACAAGGCACTGAGACACTTTTAACAGCCGCCTCAAACTCTTCAAAACTTTCTGCAAATTCGTAATTAGAAGTAAGCAGCTTCAGCTCCTCTGCAGCAAGCCGGCGAATACCTTCTCTATTCATTGTGAGACGAGCCGCTTTTGCTGTAGGAATAATCTCAAAGCCTTCCTTCTCAAGCTCTATTAGAGTATCAGTTGCGATCGCCTCAATCTCTGGAACAATTAGATCTGGCTTTTCTTTTTCGACAATTTCTCTTAGCGCTGCTCCGTCAAGCATCGAAACAACATAAGACCGATGGGCTACTTGCATAGCTGGTGCATTCTCATATCGATCAACTGCAATTACTTCAACGCCAAGCCTCTGCAGCTCGATAACTACTTCTTTACCGAGCTCACCAGCACCACAAAATAACACTTTTGTAGCGCAAGGACTTAAGGGGGAACCAATGGAAACCATCATCTATAGACCTTTAAATTGATTTAAATAACTCAACCATAGAAATACGTAATCCACTATCTTAGCAAGAGATTTTGCCAACTACTGCATCACTTAATGTGAATGAAAGGAATTAAAATAGAGCAAAAGGTAAAAAAATTAAAACAGACCCGGGCGGGACGAACCCAACCCGAGTCAAGGCCCTGCCGGAGCGGCTCCTATCGGCAGCAATTAACTCGCTACCGAAGTGGTTGTGGGTGGTGTGGTTTCACAACCAGGAGCCGTTAGAATTTGCTAAATACAGACTTGCCAATGAATACTGACATAGAAAAGACTAAAGAAGTACAAACTCAAACGGCCCCTAGTTTCACAAACCAAAACTAATTAAAACCATTCTTTTACTCTATAGCAGGAAGCTAGCACAAATTAGCTTAGGATCAATCTAACAGATTTTAATTAAATAAATTTGGAATTAATAGTTTTAGTGAAAAATAATGAAAGAGTAGGAGTAAAATTAAGATACCTTAAGCGTCAATTGGAGGGTCAATTGGACGGTCAATTGGAGATTGACACTCCCAAAACTTATTCCAAGCCCCTGTGGCAGCTTTCTTGTCCAGCAACGGCAGAACTCCCTCTAAGGCTTCGCTACCTGGTCGTTGATATCGAACAATAAATCGACGATTAACAGGCACAATAACAATGATCGCCTTATCCGGTCTCACAAAGTCGTACTCGTTTGGATTCTCCGAAAAAGGGGGGAGCTCACCCTCGGGAAGCTCGGCAGAGCTTGAAGTTACTGGCACAATGCATTCCTTATTCTGAATGTTTGTGGATAGACCAAAACCCGGTAAAAGCTTTGGTCTACCCACAAGAAAAAACCTCGAAATCCTACTCTTTCGGGCCGGGAATATAGCAAAGAAAATAATTTAAGCTAGCCCCTTTTTGAAGAATTTCAATCCTTCTTAA
>CALKYB010000324.1 GCA_938003565.1 uncultured bacterium | reverse complement strand
AAAGAAATTTTAAAAATCTTTGCTGGAAAAAAAGTTGTCTACCATGAATTAGTTATACCCGAAGGTTTTAGCCTAAAAGAAATCGCTGTAAGAATGGCCAAAACCACTTTGTGCACTGAAAACGAAGCAGAAGTAGCTTTGAGAGATAGAAACATTCTTAATAAATTCTCTATTGATGCTCAAACCTCTGAGGGTTATATTTTTCCTGACACCTACAAATTTTCTCGTCCTGAGAACGCCTACGATATGGTCGAGAAAATGATTGAAGAGGGAAAGAAAATTAGAACCCAGAAAAACCTCAGCAGGGCGGCAGAGCTTGGTTTAACATGGCATGAGGTTCTGACCCTCGCTTCAATTATCGAAAAAGAAACTGGTGCGGCACCCGAAAGACCTCAAATATCTTCGGTTTTTCATAACCGCCTACAGCAAAAAATGCGTCTACAAACCGATCCAACTGTAATTTATGGTATCGAAAACTTTGACGGAAATCTTACCAAAAAACACCTAGAAACTCCGGGTCCCTACAACACCTACAAAAATAAAGGGCTCACACCAACACCAATCGCCAGTCCAGGCGAAGCTGCAATTAAAGCTGCCTTATTCCCCGCTGACACGGACTTTCTTTACTTCGTCTCAAAAGGTGATGGAACCCATCAATTCTCTAAAACATATAAAGAACATCAAAATGCCGTAAATAAATTTCAAAAAGGTAAGAAGTCTATACTTCCAAAAGAAGCCCCGGTCGTTAAGAAGAAGAAAGTAAAAAAGGTAAAAAAAGTAGTTCCAAAAATCACCACTACTACTAAGCCAAAGAGGCGTAAAAACCTACGACCTTCTCAGCTCGACTTCTAACCTTGATTTAAACTAAAGCCCTCTGAATCTAATCTTATAAAACACCTGCTGCTAACCCGCCCCAAGGGCTAGTTCCCAATGTCAACTTTCAGGAAAATTTCTTCATAATAGACATAGGGACTAGTTGCACCCAAAGTCTCTAATGAGTAGATTGCCTACTTACGGTAGACGATAAAACGCCACCCAATAGTTTAGGACCATATTGATAGTCAAAGATCTAATTTCGGAAGTTGCGGCTCGCCTTACTCGAAACAGGCGAATTAGCCTATTCTTAGTAGCCTTGCTGCTCTTTCTTTACTGTCTACTTATCTACCTACTTATTAGTTTTAACTATATTTCATTCGCCTCAGGGATCATATTTGCCCCATTGGGCAGTTTGCTAATTGCACACTTTTCAAAAGAAACTTGGAAACAATCCAGTCGAGTTTCTAAAATTGAAGCAGCCAAACTAATAGACTCGTCGACCTCTGCTAAAGATCGCTTTTTGACCCTAGCATCTGGAGAGGATTCTTTAGTGAACCAATTTATTGAAAAACAAGCTAATTCATTAGCTTCAAAGTTCAATAAGGAGGAAGAGCTTAGTTGGAAACCCGACAAATTTTCAACCGTTTCGCTAGCTCTCTCTCCTCTAATAACTTTGGCTATTGTTGTTTTACTATACCTAGGAAATCACTCGAATCTTACAGCCGACGAAAAAACAATTGCAAAGAAACAGGCTGAAGAAATTCGTGACCTATTTGATGAATCCCAACTACCAAAAAAACTAAAAGAGCAGCTAAATGACTTAGCTGACTCTGTCGAACAAAATGGACTGCACTCAGATCAAGCCCTAGACGATCTCGAAGATTCTATCGAAAACATTGAAAACTTAATGGATCTTTCTAACGAAGAGCTAAATAAAGAATTTTCTAAAACCCCTGAATCTCTAAACGATCCAGAGACTGACAAAGAAGAACAAAAGAATCCCCCCGAGGATTCTGAAGATAATCCTGGAGAAGAACCTCAAGAAAACTCAAACAAGAAAGACTCTAACAGTGGTGAGCAGTCCAACAAAAACAATAATAACAAAGACCAACCTAACCCCAACAAAAGTGGTGATAATCCTGAGCAGAAACAAGGAAGTCAGGACTCTAACGAAAAGTCTAAACAAACTGGTAAGAAAGGAGACTCTCAGGCCAAGGAGTCTAAGTCTTCAAATAAGAAAGAAGATGGCCAGAACAAGTCTGAAACTGGTGTTGGCGAAGGCCAGGGTAGTGGTAAATCTGGGTCTCAGAAACAAGAGCATGGAGAAAGTCAGTCTGGAAGCAATGATGAAAACAGTCAAAAAGGAGACGCCAAGAACAAAGGAACGGGAAAAGCTAAAGAAGAGAGCAACCAGGAAGGAACTAAGCCCGACAATAAGTCAAACTCCAAAGAGTCTGCAAACGCAGAGAAAAACAATAGTGAATCCTCAAGTAATAAATCTAAACAGACGGAATCAAGAAAAGGTAAAGGCAATCAAGAGAAAAGTAGCGGGGATAAAAGAGAAAAACTCGAATCCGTTAAAAAGAAGTTAGAAGAGCTCAAATCAAAAAAGAGTCAGTCAAGCCAGGGCAATAAAGATCAAAAAAAATCCGGTGAAAGTAGTTCGGAAAAAAGCTCAAAAAATAGTAATAAAGAACAAGGCGACAAGAACAAAGGAAATAAAAACAATCAAAATGAAGACGGGAAGCAAGGTTCGAAAAAAGAATCAGCCGGCTCCGATCCAAAGCCTAGTGAATCTAAACAGAGTGGTGCCAAGCAGTCCAAAAAAAATAAGGATCAAACCTCAGGAAAAGCTGGAGAATCTGAGAAAGAAAACTCCGGGAGCTCCGGAGGTGATCGAATGCCTTCAGAAAAGAAAGCTGCACAAGCTAAAAAACAAGCAGAGAAGTATGGTCCTTTTTCCGGCGGAGATGAAGGAGGTTTAGGAGAAAACACTCCGAAAGATACTGTTGAAATTCCAAACGAAGAAAAAATTACAGCTGGTTTACTTGGAGCATCAGACGGGAAAAAATATAAAAATAAACCTGGAGCTCGAGCCAAGACTTCCATTTCTGGAACAACTTTCCAGAAACCTGAACGATCCACCGCTAGTGAGAAACAGCCCATTCCCGTTGAGTATAGCGATATCTTCTAAGTTATTGCTGTAGTCCAGAGAATTATCTTCAAATAAATTACAATAATTTCAGGCCCATCAACCATTTTCGGCAGCAATGGACTTTGATAGCTGCTAAGATTCATGTAGAATTTGTGGTTCTATAAACTCTGTTCTCTAAATACTAAATTGCCTTATTCGTCCTTACTGAATATTTGTAAATTTTACCTCATCTTTTCGGGTAGTCGCTACTTTTGTTCCCAATTTAATCAAACATTCTAAAATGGGAAGAAAAGAGAATAAAGGTTTTAGAGTTCTCGCTGAATTCCACTACTCTTAAGTCGCTAAAAATAGCTGCTCAGGAGTAGTGGAATAGTTCACTGCTTTTGAAAAGCGAGCAATTTATGAATAAGATAGCCGGTAGAATATTCAATCCTATTACCGAGAAGACCCTTAACTGTCAGGATTTAAACGCCCTTCTGAGCGTAGCCAATAACGCAATTGCCAAAGTACGATTGAAAGAAAAGCGATTAGCAATTATTCCAGACGACGTCGTAGTTGCAGCAATCGCCCCTTTTCTTGTTGGACAGGGACACTCAATAGTCTTGTTAGATCCACAAGATCCAATCGGTGTCCTAATATCACAACTGAAAGTAGCAAATCCGGCATTGGTCATAGCACCCAAAAGATATGTCTCAGACCTACGAGATTCAGGCTTTCGAGTCGCCACTAATATATATAATTTACAAGCCGGTGATAAGCCAAAGCTAGACACCCCTATGCTCCAGCCGGCCCTTGGTTCGATGAGTGGAGGAACTACTGGAACCTCAAAACTGATGCTACAAAAGTTAAAGGGAATGGCTGCCGGTTACCAGAACCTGATTTTAACTACAGGGATGAACCAAAAGCATATTGTTGGTTGTTTCAACAAAGCACCCACTCATGGACACCGAGGCTACATGACATACTCAGCCTTACTTTGCGGTGCGACAGTCATTGGCCTACCCACAGATGGAGATTCAATGAGAAAAATCTCCGACATCGTCTCAGGGAATTTAAAATTGGCACCGAACATGGTTTCCCTAGCTCCCAGCCTATGGAAATTAATATCGGAGGACCTTCTTCAAAAGGGACCTGGCCAAGTGGATGTTGTGAGATGGTTCTCGGGGCTGATGTCTGATGACACCTTCGACATTATACAAGATGTTTACAATGGAAAATACCTTGTTAGCGGAATCGGTATGACAGAGCTCTGTCACGTTGGCTCTGGCCACCGACCTGGCCAGTCATCGGCAACAGCAGCCAATGACTTGGGTTTTGCTCTTCCAAATACTGAAATTGTGATGCTCAACCAACAGCAATGGGGCGAAGGTCATTTTATTCCCTTCGAAGGTGAGGGACAAGGAATTCCAGCCTTCTCTGGGGACAACGTTGTAGAAGGATATGAAGGAAATCCTGAGAAGACAAAGGCTGCCTTTTTAAGCCACGGCGACAGAAAATTTTACGTCTCAAACGACTTCTTCTCGAGAGATGAGAGTGGCCGATACTTTTTCGTTGGTAGACAAGATGACTACGTTCAAGTCAATGACTACAATATTTGGTTGGCTTATGTTGATAGTGCAAGTCAGAATGCCCCGGGAGTCAAAGATGCTGCAGCTTCTGCGACTAAAGATGGAGCCGACCAAGCTGTCATTCAAATTACTGTTGTGGTCGACCCGGACTTCAACACCGATAGCTTCGAACGCTACTTAAGAGAGAATCTTCCCCATTACGCTTTACCACAAGATATCATTGTCGCTGAAACGATTCCTAAAAACGCCAAAGGCGTAGTACAGCGACATCTACTATAAAACCAAAACTAGGGTATTTCGGAAAATCAGCCGCCGCTATAGGCTTTAGCGGCTGTAACCCCATTTAAATACGGTTCACTCTCTTTTCAACCCCAAAAAACTTTCATGAACTTATGAACAAGCTCCTGTTCAAAATCAACAAATCATCTCCGCCAATCCTAAGCCAAAGCGTTGAACAATCGTCTGTTCATGGTATGTTATTATTGGTCATCCGAGCGCGTGGCGGTTATACTCCAATCTCATTGAGTAAATCTTTGTTTCAACAATTCTTCGTGGTTTTTTGTAAATTATTCTCATCACCTTAGGCAATGAACAATCCCTCTGAACAAGTAACTTTTGATAATCTTGAACTCGCGGTTGATAGTTTTCGGAATAACTTTAAGCTCATTCAAGAAGAAATAAACCGAGTAATTGTTGGCAACGAGGAAATTGTTCGGTCTACACTCGGCGCAATGTTTGCCGGAGGCCATGTTCTCTTGGAAGGCGCTCCCGGCCTTGGAAAGACTTTGTTGGTAAAATCTATTGCGGAAGCAATGGGCTTATCGTTTAACAGAATTCAGTTTACTTCTGACTTAATGCCTTCAGACATTACTGGAACACAAGTTTTAACCGAAACAAGCTCTGGAGGTCGTTCTTTCCAGTTTAAACAAGGTCCAATTTTTGCAAACATTGTTTTAGCAGACGAAGTAAACCGCGCTGGACCTAAAACTCAATCTGCACTACTTGAAGCCATGGAGGAGAAACAAGTTAGTATCCTAGGCGAAACTTATGCACTACCTACTCCATTTTTTGTACTGGCAACACAAAACCCTATTGAACTTGAAGGCACCTATCCCCTACCGGAAGCTCAGCTCGACCGTTTTCTATTTAAACTCATAGTAGAAGCTCCAAACGCAACCAACCTTAAAGAAATTTTAGGTCGAACAACAGGTAGTACTTCATATAAAATCACTCCAATTATTAACCCTGATCAAACAACTCAAACAATCCTCTCGATGAGAGCACTGGTAAGAGAAGTAAAAATCGCTCCACCTCTTGAAGATATACTGGTTGGAATGGTTTTTTCACTAACTCCGGACTCTGGTACGGCAAGCAATATGGTCTCAGAATATGTAAGATTCGGTCCTGGTCCCAGAGGCGCACAAGGAATACTACTCGCTGCTAAGGTCTTCGCTTTGCTTGATGGAAGACTGAATCTCTCATTTGAGGATATAAAGGCAGCTGCCAAACCTGCATTACGTCATAGAATCATTCTAAACTATCAAGCTGAAGCTGAAGGGATAACAAGCGATCAGATTATCGACGAGGTTGGTAGCTAAGAGTCAGAGCTATGGAAGCGCCATTCACAGCTGAATTTTTTCGTCGTCTGCAACAACTAAAAATTCACACAAGAAAAACCTTCCTTGGAACCCGACAAGGCACTCATCGTTCCGGCAAGAAAGGCCACGGTTTAGAGTTCGCTGACTATCGACCTTACTCTCCGGGCGATGACTTTAGACATATCGACTGGCAGCTCTATGGCAGAACCGACAGGCTTTACGTAAGGCAATTTAGAGAAGAGCAAGACCTAAACATCAACCTTCTAATAGACTCCAGTCACTCAATGAACTTCCCAAAGACATCAACTAAGGGAACTTCTTCTGGGAATGAAAACAAATTTGAACTGGCTAAAAACATTTCTTTAGCTCTGGGCTTCGTGGCGCTCACTGATGGGGATAGCGTAAATTTTTCTATTCTTGGTCAAGAAGTTTCACCACGCTACGTGGGCCCCAAGGCCGCTTCTCGGGCTTTTTCATATTTAAAAAAATTCTCTACGCAAAATCACAGCTCCGCTGACTTCACCAACTTGGTTCGAGTCGCAATTTCTAAACAAAGGTCTCCTGGGAAATGCTACCTAATTTCAGATTTCCTTTTCGAAGTTGAAGATTTTCGCTCAGGGGTGGATTTATTAAGAGCTAAAAACCTTGATATTTCTATCATTCAAATCCTAAGTGAATCAGAGCTAAGTTTGGAAAAGCTCTCTAGCAATCTTGTCGTTGATAGTGAAGATGGTGCAGAGTTCCAGCTAAGTGTAAACTCTGAGACGTCAAAAGAATATAATCGACTACTTAGTGCCCATCAAAAAGAATTGAAATCTTACTGTGATAAGTACGAAATTGACTTCTTAACTGTCTCAAGTAGTGAACAACTCTCTGAGTTAGTGCTGAATCGTTTTCCCAAAACTGGATTGCTGAGCTAGACAATGTTTGAATTTCTATCTGGCATCTCATTTCTAAACTTGCCGGGCCTAGTTTTAGCAGGCCTCGCCCCCTTGTTGATTTTAGCTTATCTAAAAAACCCCCAGGGCGATAAAAGGGTTGTCTCTAGTGTCTTTCTTCTCAAGAACCTACCCAAACCGAGAGTCTCCAAAAAGAAAATTAAACTGCCTCCCAGATTTTTTTTAGAACTACTCTGTTTGCTACTATTAAGTGGTATTGCAGCTCGTCCTTTACTATCAAATCAAGGTAAACAAATCGCAATCCTCCTTGATAACTCACTAAGTATGAGCGCCTCGCAAGGCTCCAGCTCTACTCGCT